>CAKROP010000120.1 GCA_934373375.1 uncultured Anaerosacchariphilus sp. | reverse complement strand
GTGGTTATATAGTACCATCTGTTTCGCGTATTTGTCAATGGTTCATTGAACTTTTTTATTATTTATGTTAAAATAAAATTTCAAGTGTAAAAAGAAAGGGATGTGTTTATATGAAAGGAACATTATATGGTATCGGTGTGGGACCTGGGGATCCGCGTCTTATGACTTATCTTGCAGTAGACACGATTAAACGTTGTCCGGTCATCGCTGTGCCTGCAGACGGAAAAGGAAAAGCAGTCGCTTACAAGATTGCAAGTGGTATTGTAGAGAATCTTGACACAAAGGAATGCCTCAATCTCTCCACTCCCATGACCAAAGACAAAGCCATTCTGGATGCAGCATATCAGACCGCTGCCGATACAATTATAGAACAGCTGGAGCAGGGGAAGGATGTAGCCTGTCTGACCCTTGGAGATCCGACCATCTACAGTACTTACATCTATATCCATCGTCTTGTAAAAGCAAAAGGCTATGAAACTGAGATTGTCAACGGAATCCCGTCCTTCTGTGCAGTCAGTGCCAAATTAGGCGACAGTCTGGTGGATCGTTCTGAACAGCTCCATGTGATCCCATCTACCTATGATATCGAAGATGCTCTGAAGCTTCCGGGAACCAAGGTACTGATGAAAGCAGCTTCCAAGATGCCAATCGTAAAAGAGACACTCAAGCGCAATGACTTGAAGGGTGCCATGATTGAGAACTGCGGAATGCCGGAGGAACACATTTATCACGGTGTAGATGAGATTCCGGATCAGGCAAGCTATTATTCTATTATTGTTGTGAAAGAAGATCACCATGATTGAATTAAAACATCTCACCAAAAAATATGACCATTTTCTGGCAGTGAGTGATCTGAACCTGAAGATTGAGACTGGCGAATTTTTCGGGCTTCTGGGACCCAATGGCGCCGGAAAGACCACAACTATCGGTATGCTTTCCACTCTTCTGCTTCCCTCAGAGGGTGAGATCTATATTGATGGCGAGCGGCTGACCCGCAAGAATAACCGGTTGAAGCGAAAACTCAGTGTCATCACCCAGGAGTATTCCATGCGGCAGGATATGACCATGGATGAGATTATGGAATATCAGGGAAGACTTTATTATATGCCGATCAAGAAGATCCGGGAGCGTTCAGAAGAGCTGCTGGATTTCTGCGGTCTCATTGATTATCGGCGGCGTACCGTCCGAAAGCTGTCCGGCGGCATGAAACGAAAGCTTATGGTCTGTCGTGCCCTGCTGACAGAGCCTGAGATTCTGCTTCTGGATGAGCCGACAGCCGGCATGGATGCCCTGGCCCGCCGTCAGATGTGGAATCTTCTGAAAAAGCTGAACCAGCAGAATCTGACGATCCTGATGACTACTCATTATATGGAAGAAGCCGAGACCCTCTGTGACCGGGTAGGCTTCATGTGCAATGGAGTTCTGGAAGAGACCGACGCGCCCAAAAACATGATTGAGCTGCTGGGTCGATATACCGTGGATGAAGTCTGTTCTGATGGCATGAAAAACCACTATTTTCACAGAAAGGAGGATGCGATTCAGTTTCTGTCTGATTCCTCAAACGAATCTTCTCTGCGGAATACCACATTGGAAGATGTCTTTCTGGAAAAAGTCGGTCAGCAGCCGGAACGCAACTGATCATGGGAATTCATACTGTATTATGGGAAAAATGGGTGGAGTTCCGGCGTGATTTTTACAAGATCACACTGGCTGCCATGATTGCTCCCCTCCTTTATATTCTGGTCTTTGGACTTGGAATCCAGACCATGTCACATGGACAGTCCTATCTGAACTTTCTGATTCCCGGTGTGGTTGCACTGACTACCATGAACGGAAGCTTTAACGCCATTGCCCAGAATCTGAATGTACAGCGGCTGTACGAGAAAGCATTTGACCAGGTTATGATCTCTCCCACTCCGCTGTGGCAGTTCATCGCCGGTCAGGTCATTGGCGGAAGTCTCCGTGGTCTCTATGCAGGCATGGTGATCATTCTGCTGGTGCTTCCCATCGGAACCGGCCTTTGCTTTAATGGCTGGTCCTTCCTTTTGATGTTTTTAAACGGAGCAGTATTCTCCACTATTGGAGTGGTAGTCTCCTTTTATGCAAAGAACCATGCGGATGTACCGCGTTTTTCCAACTATGTGATCATGCCCATGGCTTATCTTTGTAATACCTTTTTCTCTTCTCAGAGCATGCCATCCGGCGTCCGGCAGTTTGTGGAATACCTTCCTCTTTCCCAGACCAGTGCTGCTCTCAGAAGCATCGCCAACCATGAAGCATTTTCTTACACAAGCATTGGAATACTGCTTTTGTATCTGCTCTGCTTCTCTGCAGCAGCTTCCTGGTTCCTTTACAAGAAAAAGAACCTATAAATGGAGGAGAGCAAATGAAAAAAATCTATGCAATTCTTCTTGCAGGCTTTTTATTGACCAGTGTCTGTTCGATTCCTTTGTACGCTGCCAGGACAGCCACTGCTTCTGCAAATGCAGAAAATGAGACGGGTATTTCCGATCTGACTGACGGCGAATATGCCATTGATGTGACCATGACCGGCGGAAGCGGCAAGGCAACGATCCAAAGCCCGACCCTGCTCACACTCAATGATGGAACCGCCTATGCTTCCATCACCTGGAGCAGTTCCAATTATGATTATATGATCGTAGATGGACAGAAATATCTGAATGAAAGTGAAGAAGATGTCAATTCTCACTTCACAATTCCGATTGCTGATCTCACCCAGGATATTCCTGTCATTGCTGATACACTGGCCATGGGAACGCCTCACGAAGTCCAGTATGTGCTTACCTTTGACCCGGCTTCCATTGCATCAAAAAGCACCCTCCCGCAGGAAGGTGCCAAGCGTGTGCTGATCATGGCCGCTGTCATTATTATTGGCGGCGGGATCCTGAACCATTTTGTCAATGAACGCCGAAAGCAGGATTATACCGGCAAACGGCGTTAATCGATCCGATCATTCTGAAACCGGGACAAGTGCTCATATGGCAGGATCCGGTTCCTTTGCTGCGCGGCGCTCCCGCATGGAGAAGACGCAGCCGCAGTAATCCTGGCGGTAAAGGCCGTATTCCTTCGAAAGCTCCGTGGAGCGCTTGTAGCCGTTCCGTTTTTTGAAATCGCTGTAGAGGTAGGCCACGCCGTAATCCCTGGCCAGCGCCCCGCCGATCTCATTGAGCTTCTCCGCGTTCTTTAAGGGGCTGATGGACAGGGTCGTGGTAAAGTAATCGTATCTTCCGGCGCGGGCCATCTCCGCAGTCTCCGCAAGACGCAGGCGATAGCACTTAAAGCAGCGCTCACCGCCCTCGGGAACCTGCTCCAGGCCCTTTGCCATCTCATAGAAGCGCTCCGGCTCGTAGGGGCCGTCCAGAAAGGAAATGGGATGCTTTGCGGGCAGCTGACGGATCAGACGCTTCTGCTCCTCCACCCGCTTGCCGAATTCTTCAGGCGGGTAGATATTGGGGTTGTAGTAGAACACCGTGATTTCGAAATAATCGGAGAGATATTCCAGCACGTAGCTGCTGCAGGGCGCGCAGCAGCTGTGGAGCAGGAGACGGGGCACCCGGCCCTGCTGTTCCAGGCAGTTGATAACTTTATCCAGTTCTTTCTGATAATTTATTTTATTCATTTTATTTCACTCCCAGATATTCTTCCAGGCAGATTCCCTGCTCCATAATCTCTTTGGCTGCCTTCTTCCCCACATACCGGTAATGCCAGGGCTCGAAAATGATCCCCGTCTCCTCGGTTTTGTCCGTGGGATAGCGCAGAATGAAGCCGTAGCGCCAGCAGTTTTCTTTGAGCCATTTAGCCTCCGGCGTGTCCGCCTGCTTGTCGTCCAGAAGCTGATAATCCTTTGCCACAATATCTGCCGCCAGTCCCAGGTTATGCTCGCTGGTTCCGGGGTAAGCCACGACGGTTCCAGCCTGACGGTAAGCCTCCTCGTAGCTTAAGCCCTCCGCCTGCAGGCGGCTCACCTTATTCTGATAAAGATCCGTCTGCTTCTCGATGCTCCGGTAAGCGGAGCAAATCCAGAAATCCAGGCCCTCCTTCCGGCCATCGGCCAACATCTGCTGTAAATCCGCCACGGCGCGGCTGTCAAAATAGTAATTATTCTCAATTTCCGACACCTGGGGACGATAACCCTCCGCCATGGGGTGCGTGGCGTTGACCAGGGTCAGCTTCCAGGAGTCTGCGTCCTCCGCAGAAGCTGTCTGAAGCCCGCCTGCACCGCCGCGCTGCTCTCCTGTACCGACATCCCCGTCTGCCTCTGTGTCATCATTTTCGGATTTTTCCGCCGCAAATCTGGCCCCGGCCCGCGCCAGCAGGCCTGTGTCCTTCGCAAATACAATTTTGCCGCAGAGCAGGCCTATGACAAAAGCCAGAATCCAAATCGTCAGGATGCTTAGATAGAGCCGCCGTTGGCGCCCCCTACGGCGACGCCGGGATCCGGAATGTTCCGATCGTCTCCCGCTGTATCCTTCCTCGGCTCTTTCCATTCTGTTTCTGTCACCGGTCTGTTGTCTTTCATATGCGTATCCGCGCTGCATGTCTCTCACCTCTTGAGAACCAGTGTAGGCGCGCCTTGCATCATGTTTGTATCATTTTTCTTTTTAAACCTTCTCCAGCAGTACGTCGATGACGCCGCCGCAGACCATGCCCTCTTCCTCGGCTTCGCAGGCCGTCATACTGACATGGATCACGTCCTGCTGCCGGGTCGCGTCGCGCATGAGCCACCGGGCTTTCTCTTTCACGCCCGCCTCCACGCAGCCGCCTCCGATGGTTCCGGAGACGGCGCCGTCCTCCAGAACCAGCATTTTCGTGCCGATGCTGCGTGGTGCGGAGCCATGCCGGTCCACGATGGTGCAGAGCACCCGGTCCCGGGCGTCTGTCTCATCCTGCAAAATCGCCATCTGCTCCTCTGAGAAGCCACAGGTCTTTTTTTCCTGATTTTTGATGGAAATGATTTCGCCCAGAATCGACACCGCGATCTCCTCCGGCGTCTCTGCGTGAATAGTCAGGCCGATGGGGGCATGAAGTCCTTCCACCTGCTCCGCCGGGACGCCCTGCTCCAGAAGATTTTTTCTGACCAGTGCGGAACGTCCTTTGCTTCCCATCATGCCCAGATAGGCGTAGGTTTTCTTTACAATTTTTTCCAGGCAAACCAGGTCGTAGCGATGCCCGCGGCTCATGACCACAAAATAAGTATCCTCGTCGCTGTCCACTGCGTCCAGCCCCTGCTCGAAGCTGTCGCAGATCACCCGCTTCGCTCCTGCCCGTCTGGCTGCGTCAGCAAAGGACGGACGATCCTCCAGAACCGTCGTGTCGAAGCCCAGCATCAGCGCCATCCGAAGCAGCGCCACGCCCACATGGCCCGCGCCGCAGATAACCAGCTTCTTCTTATCGCCCAGGCAGTCGCAGAACACCGTCTCCCCCGCCAGCTCCTGCCGGCCGCTGGTACGAATTTTCTCCGCTGCTTCCCCTTGCTCGGTGAAAAAGCCGTTTTCCGGGTGCTGCCAGAGAAGCTCGTCTTCGGCGAAGAAGGCTTTTGCACCGGTATGCGAGCCTTTTATGACGGTCAGCACGCGCTTTTCCTTTCGATTCTTATGTTCCTGTAATGTATTGTATAAACTGCTCATAATCCGTCTTACTTATCCATGAATCTTCTGTAACTTTTCTTGTCTCGAATTTTACGTTTTATCCACATCCGGACTTATTTTACCATGCGGATATCCACATCCTGAAGTTCCTTTTCCCCACATTCCACCAATCGCACCATTTCCGGATACTTTTTGATGATCTGGCGACCGCCTACGTCGCCGGTCAGGGAGAGCAGGTCGCTCATGTAGCAGCTGTCCCAGAGCACCGGATTGCCGCGCCGTCCATCGTGGGAGGCGCAGACGATAGCCTGGGGATGAGACAGACCTTCTTCCAACATCCGTTCGATGGTTTCCGCCCTCAGATAGGGCTGATCGCAGACCATAAAAAGGACGCCCCGCAGACAGGGCTTATGCTCCAGGCAGGCCAGCAGGCCTAAGTGCAGGGAGTGGCTGATGCCAAGCTCCGGCGCGCCATTTTCCACGACTACCATACCGCGCTCTTTAGCCGCAGCTTCAATCTCGTCAAAGCGGGTGACGACCACACGGATGCAGTCTGCAAACCGAGTCAGCTTACCTAAAGTTATTTCATACAAAGGCTTCTTCTGTGTTCCTTCCGAAACCCGCTCCTCCAATAATTTATTTCCGCCATAGCGGCTGGACAGACCTGCAGCCAGCACTACGATACCGTACTGCTTCTGCACAAGCGTATGAATCGCTTCCACGCAGCCGCGCCCAATTTTATGAGATTTATCAGAAATGAGATGAACCAGGCTTTCGTCCTTTCTCGGATCCACATCGCCGATTTTCATACCGGCTTTCACCGGCACGCCCGCCTGCAGCATGCCGCGGATGATGCCGTCGATCCGGGCGTAGACCGGCTGACCGCCTGTACAGGCCAGAATACTGCCCTTCTCCACGATGGAGCCGATGGCTGCCACCGGCTCCATGACACCGTCCGCAGAGGCCTTAATCAGACGTTCTATGGCGTAACCGCCCACCATGCCAGGCACACCTGTGTTCGGGATGGCGCTGCCCTTGTACAGGGGACGTCCCAGGTTCTCGCCGCGCATGGTCTCGATGACCGCATGGCAGTCCTTCCCCGCCGTGAAGCCGGGGCCCAGGGCCAGTAC
>CAKROP010000119.1 GCA_934373375.1 uncultured Anaerosacchariphilus sp. | reverse complement strand
GGGGTATGGAGAGCTTCTGGCCTCCACCTGTTCCATCAGCTGTATTTATCTGATGACAATCGTTGTGATACTGCCCTGCATTTATCAATTCGGTGTAGAAAAATCCCGGTTTTTGTTTGTGGCGACTTATCTGCTTGTATTTGCCGGCTTCGCGCTGCTGTTCAGTATAGATAACATGAAAACCTGGCTTTCCGGACTGGGCGATCGGGGATTCCTGTCCATAGGCGCAGTCTTCGGAGCGCTGGCTATTGTGGGGCTGATTGTGTCCTACCATATTTCCATCCGAATTGTGGAAAATAAGGAATGGTAAGGAAGCACATTCACAAAATCTTAAGAAAGATTTCAGAAAAAGGGTCTGGCATATCGGACCCTTTTCTTATATACTGAATAACGGACAAAATGTGACAGAAAAACAAAGGAGTTACCATGACCAGACGGCAGAAAAAGAGAGCCTGGGTCTTCGCCGGAGTGTTTTCCACGTTGCTCGGCGCGGGCGTTCTGATTGGCAATGTATATGCCCAGAGCCTGGAGACGGAGCAGACGGAAAGTAGTTCCGCGGCGGAGATACCGGATGTGCTGGAAACAGTGAAGCAGACGGAAGAGGAGATATTGGAAGAGACAAAAGAAGAGGAAGAGCACCTGCCGGAGGACTGGAACCTGATTCTGGTCAATAAGACGCACCCGATTCCCGAAGATTACGAGGTAGAGCTTAAAAGTATCGGAAGCGGTCACCAGATTGACGCCCGGGCCTATGATGATTTCAAGGCTATGATTCAGGCGTCCAAGCAGGATGGAGTGACCATCTATGTAACCTCATCCTATCGGGATATGGACAAACAGATTACACTGTATGAGAAGAAGACGGAGTCCTACCTGCAGCAGGGTTATTCCCTAGAGGACGCGCTTTCAAAGGCGGGACAGGTGGTGGCTGTGCCGGGTACCAGCGAGCATCATCTGGGACTGGCCATCGATGTGGTTTCGTCGGAATACCGAAAGCTGGACGAGAAGCAGGAGAATACGAAAGGCTTTCAGTGGATGAAGGCGCACAGCTGGGAATATGGCTTTATCCTGCGCTATCCCAACGGAAGCACGGATATCACCGGTATCATCTATGAGCCCTGGCATTTCCGATATGTAGGCCTGGAGGCGGCAAAAGAGATCTACGAGAGAGGCATTACGCTGGAGGAGTACCTGGACGCTAAGCCGGTATCCGAGGGTGAGGCAGTAACCTACGATTACAAGCCGGAGAAAAAACAAAAGCAAAAACACGAGGTACCGGTAACAAATGAAGAATCTGTGCCGGAAGAAGCGTCGGCAGCAAATGAGACACCTATGCCGGAGGAAACTCCGGCAGTTGGTGAAGGACTGTAAACAGAAATTTACAGTCCTTAATTTTTTGTAAAATCAGGTTCCTGCCGGTTGGAAAGTATCAGAAAATATGATACCATAGATCAGTACGAAAGAGAGGGGACATAAAGCATGAAGAAGATTCTGGGAAAGCTGCTGAACCGGATTGTGATATTCGGTATCCTTCTGGCTGTTCAGCTGGGTTGGTTTCTGCTGACTTTTACAAAGCTGGTTAATTATTCCACGGGCCTGTCCCTTGTTTTCCGGGTCATAAGTATCCTGGCAGTGCTGTGGATCATCAATACCGAGGACAACCCGGCTTACAAGATCGCGTGGATTATCCTGATTCTGGTAGCGCCGCTTCTGGGTGGCCTGTTCTATGTGGCGGTGGGTCACAAGCGTCCGGGAAAGGGTATGCGAAAAAGGCTGGACGCAGAGCGGAAGCGCACGGAAGGGGAGCTTACGCAGCAGGAAGAAGTCATGGAACGGGTTGGAGAGGTGGACCAGGGAACGAAAGGCGAGTCTTATTATCTGGCCGAAATCGGCGGCTATCCGGTTTGGGATCATACTTCAGCGACTTATTATAAAATCGGAGAGGAGTATTACGCTTCTCTTCTGGAAGAATTGAAAAAAGCGGAACACTTTATTTTTATGGAGTTCTTCATCGTAGGCGAGGGTAAGATGTGGAACAGTATTCTAAAGGTTCTGGAGGAAAAGGCAGCGGCCGGTGTGGATGTGCGATTTATCTACGATGACTTTGGCTGTGTATCCCTGCTTCCACCCACCTACAGTCTGATTCTGGAATCCAAAGGCATCAAGAGCTTTGCGTTTAATCCGTTTATTCCATTATGGTCGTTAGTAATGAATAACCGCGATCATCGGAAGATAGCGGTTATCGACGGTCATACAGCTTTCAGCGGCGGCGTGAACCTGGCGGACGAGTACATCAATGAAAAGGTGCGCTTTGGGCACTGGAAGGACACGGGCTTTATGCTGAAGGGTGAGGCAGTCTGGAATTATACGGTCATGTTTCTGCGGATGTGGAACGCCCACCGGCATACGGACGAATCCTATGAAGCTTTCCGGCCCCATGTGTGGCATCCGGAAGCCTTCGAGGGTCAGGGCTTTATCCAGCCCTACAGCGATTCGCCCCTGGACGACGAGCGCTTGGGTGAAAATGTGTACCTGAACATCCTGAATCGCGCGAAGGATTATGTGTATATCTTCACGCCCTACCTGATCGTGGATCACGAGATGCAGACAGCTTTGTGCCTTGCGGCCAAACGGGGGGTGGATGTGCGGATCATGACGCCGGGCATTCCGGACAAGAAGACCATCTTCCAGCTGACTCGTTCCTATTATCCGGTGCTTCTGAAGGCGGGCGTGCGGATCTACGAGTATACGCCGGGCTTCCTCCACGCCAAGTCCTTTGTCTGCGACGATGAGTCGGCTGTGGTGGGTACGATTAACATGGATTACCGGAGCCTGTATCTGCATTTTGAGTGCGGTACTTTCTTCTACCGGAATCCACTGGTGATGGACGTGAAGCGGGACAGCCTGGCGACCATGGAAAAGGGCAGGGAGATTACCATGAGCGATACCAGACAGGGCTTCTTCGGCAGCCTGTTCTGCGCGGTACTCCGGGTGTTCTCGCCGCTTCTGTAACCGAGAAAGGGGTTTTACCATTATGAATATCTTATTTTTTCTGAAACCGAAGGCAGAGGTAGCATACCTTTACGAGGATTTTTCCATGCGTCAGGGCTTGGAAAAGCTGGAACGCAGCGGTTATACGGCGATTCCGGTCATCAACCGTCAGGGAGCGTATATCGGGACGATTACCGAGGGCGATTTCCTCTGGACCCTGAAAAATAAGTTTTCCCTGGATCTGAGGCAGGCGGAGGAGGTACCCCTGAGCACCGTCAGACGGAGAATGCACTGTGATCCCATTTCCATTGATTCAAACATGGAGGATCTGGTGTCAAAGGCCATGAACCAGAACTTTGTGCCGGTTATCGATGACAAGGGAATCTTCATCGGAATTGTAACGAGAAAGGATATCATCGAGTTCTGTTATAAGGCTTATACAAAGACAAAGCAGGAATCATAAAGAAGCTTTCGAAAAAAGAAATGGCGTCATGCTATTTCTTTTTTTTATACATATATAACAAGTTTTTAGGGAAAAAAGCAAAAATCGTGCATATTTCATATTGATTCCCTGTTCATTTTTTGCTAAAATTAATCCCGATATCGTTTTGTATCAATGGTAGTTTATACAATACACTATCAAATAAATATATGGAGGGCTGGAAATGAGTAATACAGCACAGAGCCCGGCAAGCAGAAGAATTGAAGGTCTGCTGGACGGGAACAGTTTTGTGGAAATCGGCGGACAGGTGACTGCCAGAAGCACGGACTTTAACCTGCAGCAGTCTAAGTGCCCGTCTGACGGAGTAGTTACCGGCTACGGTCTGATTGACGGTAATCTGGTTTACGTGTACAGTCAGGATGCTTCCGTACTGAACGGAACCCTTGGTGAGATGCACGCGAAGAAGATCGTACGTCTGTACGAGATGGCATGTAAGATGGGAGCACCGGTCATCGGTCTGATCGACTGCGCGGGCATCCGTCTGCAGGAGGGTGTAGACGCTCTGAACGCGTTTGGAGAAGTTTATACACAGCAGGCGCTTGCGTCCGGTGTCGTTCCGCAGATTACAGCAGTATTTGGAAACTGCGGCGGCGGACTGGCAGTAGTACCGGGACTTTCTGATTTTACCTTTATGGAAGAAAAGGACGCGAAGCTTTTCGTAAACGCCCCGAACACCATCGCAGGCAACAATACCCAGAAGTGCGACAGTGCTTCCGCCAAGTTCCAGGCAGAGGAAGCGGGAAGCGTGGACGTAGTCGCTGACGAGGCAGGCATCCTGGCTCAGATCCGCGCGCTGGTTGCGATGCTTCCGGGCAATAACGAGGAAGAGGGCTGTTACTCTGACTGCGCGGACGATCTGAACCGCGTATGCGCAGAGCTTCAGGGCGTGGAGTATTCCGCATCCTACATCCTCTCCACCATCGCTGACGGCAAGGCTTTCTTTGAGACCAAGGCAGCTTACGCCAAGGATATGGTGACAGGCTTCATCCGTCTGAACGGCATGACCGTAGGCGCGGTAGCCAACGGAGAGCAGGAGATGAGCGCAAGAGGCGCACAGAAGGCCGCTGAGTTTGTAGAGTTCTGTGACGCGTTCAACATCCCGGTTCTGACCATCACCAATGTAAAGGGCTTCAAGGCTTCCATGTGCACTGAGCGCAACATCGGTAAGGCGGCAGCGAAGCTTACATACGCATTTGCGAACGCGACCGTTCCGAAAGTAAATGTTATCGCAGGCGAGGCATTTGGCAGCGCTTACGTGATCATGAACAGCAAGGGCATCGGCGCAGACCTGGTATACGCATGGAGTGACGCAAAGATCGGCATGATGGATGCTTCCCTGGCGGCAAAGGTTATGTACGCTGGCGCGGACGCCGCAACCCAGCAGGAGAAGGCGGCAGAGTACGCGGCTCTTCAGGACAGCGTAGACGCAGCGGCTGCACGGGGCTATGTGGATACCGTAATTGACGCCCAGGATACCAGAAAGTATGTCATCGGCGCGTTTGAGATGTTATTTACCAAGAGAGAGGACCGTCCGGCGAAGAAACACGGAACTGTCTAAGAGGAGTGAGAGTATGAAACGAAGCTTGAAAAAATTATCGGCTCTGCTGCTCCTGATGGGACTTTTTGTACTGACCGGCTGCGCTGCCAAGGAGACTCTTCCGAACGAGGAAGTATACCAGGGCAAGCTCGACAGCTATGTGGAGATGCTGGTTGGTACAGATAAAGAAAGCCTGGATGCGAATCTGAGCAATCTTCAGGAGAATTATGATGATTTTGAGCAGCAGGTAGCTTTGTATCCCTATATCGGCGGAACCGGACAGAAGTTTGATTTTACCGCAGACGCATACTTAAGCCTGCTGAAATCCTATGATGCCAACTACGATGAGTTCGGTGATTTCGTAGGCCTGAAGGAATATGAGGGCGGCACCACCGACAAGGATGGCAATGTAACCTACACTGCTGTCTATGAGTTCACAGATCATAACATGCGTCTGGCTCTGGAGTTTGATAAGGACGATGTGGTTACCACGGTAACCATGGATCCGATCTACAGCAAGGGAGAGATTGCCAAAAAGGCAGCCCTGAATACCCTGATTGGTATGGGATCTGTATTCGCAGTGCTGATTCTTCTGGCGTTTATCATTTCCCTGTTCAAATACGTATCCGTATTTGAGAATCGGGGAAAGGCAAAGAAGGATGCGGCAGAGAAGGCGGCAGCGCCCGCACCTGCTCCTGTGGCACCTGCGGCACCTGCACCGGCAGACGATCTGCAGCTTATCGCAGTCATCACCGCGGCAATTGCGGCGGCAGAGGGTACATCTGCAGATGGCTTTGTAGTACGTTCTATCAAGCGCAGAAGCAACAATAAATGGAAAAAAGCATAACGCATGCTCATATTTAGGAGGATTCATAGAGATGAAAAATTATACAATTACCGTAAATGGCGTAGCTTATGATGTAGTCGTTGAAGAGAAGGGCGCAGGCGCAGTAGCAGCAGCTCCCGCAGCGGCAGCTCCCGCAGCAGCACCGGCACCGACAGCAGCTCCGAAGGCAGCAGCTCCCGCGGCAGCAGGCGCAGTAGCAGTAAAGGCTTCCGTGCCGGGCAAGGTACTGAAGGTAGAGGCAAGTGTCGGACAGGCAGTGAAGTCCGGTGACAGCATCATCATTCTTGAGGCAATGAAGATGGAGATCCCGGTAGTAGCACCCCAGGACGGCACCGTAGCAGGCATCAACGTAAGCGTAGGCCAGGCTGTAGAGTCCGGAGATTTACTGGCATCCCTGAACTAATGGCATAGCCTTAAGAGAAATCAACGGAGGTTAAGACATGGGATACATTTTAGAAACCCTGGGAAACCTCATGCATCAGACCGCGTTTTTTAACCTGACCTGGGGAAATTACGTCATGATTCTGGTTGCGTGCGTGTTCCTGTATCTGGCTATCAAAAAAGAGTACGAGCCGCTGCTTCTGGTTCCGATCGCTTTTGGTATGCTTCTTGTAAATATTTATCCGGATATTATCGCAAGTCCGGAGGAAACATCAAACGGAGTAGGCGGACTTCTGTACTACTTCTATGTGCTGGATGAGTGGTCTGTCCTGCCGTCCCTGATCTTCATGGGCGTCGGAGCTATGACCGACTTTGGTCCGCTGATCGCGAATCCGAAGAGCTTCCTTCTGGGAGCTGCAGCTCAGTTCGGTATTTTTGCAGCTTATCTGGGCGCTATGCTCATGGGCTTTTCTGACAAGGCGGCAGCGGCTATCTCCATCATCGGTGGAGCAGACGGCCCGACTTCCATCTT
>CAKROP010000118.1 GCA_934373375.1 uncultured Anaerosacchariphilus sp. | reverse complement strand
TTACATGTGAAAAAAATGTGATAAAGTACATAAAAAGAGGCAGGACATGGAGAAGAATGATGGAAATAAAACATATCCATATATTTGTCAGAGTAACAGAAATAGAAAAGGTAGTGAAACTTGCGGAAACCGGGTAAGCGTGATAAACTGGTAAAAACGATACAAGGTGAGATAGAAAATGAATGTAATGTCCATCGATACGTTAATTGAACAGGTATCAGCCATTTGCAAAAAGAATCAAGTGCAGCGTCTGGAGCTTTTCGGATCCTTCGCGACGGGGACGGCGACGCCGACCAGCGATATTGATTTCGTGGTATATGGCTGCAAAGATATTTCCCGGCTGGAAGCGGATCTGGAGCAGATAGAAACCCTTCGGAAAATTGACGTGTTTGATTATGACAGCATTCGAAATCCTTACTTGCTGGAGGATATAAAAAAATATGGAAAACAAATATATTAACCGGTATCATACGTTTTGTAAAAGTCTGGAAAATCTAAAGAAGAGCCAGACGGCAGATCCCCACGCGGATTTTGTTCTGGAGGGTACGGTGTTGAATTTCAGCCTGACCTTTGATATCGCCTGGAAGGTTCTGAAGGACATTCTGGTGAAGAAGCTGGAGATTCTGGATTTTGCCATCGGTTCCCCCAGAGAAACCTTGCAGCAGGCATTTACCAATGGCCTGATAGATGATGATCGGTGGCTGCAGATGCTGAAAACCCGGAATTATCTGGCCCATGATTACGACGGAACCTTTGCGGAAGAAAAATTTCGGGATATTGTAGAAATTTACTGCCCATTGTTTGAAAAGATGAAGCAGCAGGTAAAGAAATATTATGATGAAATGTAGAATTTAGAAGGTAATGTATAGAAAAGAGGGGGTTGTTGAAGTTGCATAAAAACTGCCAGCAGATAAATTTCTGCCGGCAGGAAAAATTTATATTTTTTCAATTGTCTACTTGACGGGGAGCAGTTCATATTGCGGAAGCAGCAGCCCTTTGCAACTGCCCGGAAATGAAAAATTACAGCACCCGCATGCCGCCGTACTTGCGAATCATCAGTACATCGCAGGCGCCTTCGCCGAACACTCCGTCCAGGGCGGCCTTGTACTCGGCCACGGCCTCGTTCTTCACGAAGGCCTGGATCGTTCCTGCGAAGCCGCCGCCGTGTACACGGCTGACGCCGTTGCTGCCGAGAATGGCGTCGCTGACTGCCAGAGCCACAGATACGTTCTGGTGGGTAATGTCATGGTTGGTGTATACGTTCTGGAGATATTTGAAGGAGGAATCGCCGGAAGCCTTTACGGTCTTCAGAAATGTGTCGAAATCCTCTGCCTTCAGAGCGGCAACCTCTTCCTGTACCCGCACATTTTCTGTCACAAAATGGATGGCGCGTAAATAAGCGCGGTCGCCTGCCTTTTCACGAATTTCAGCAGCGTGAGAGAGCAGCTGCTCCAGAGTAATGCCATGCAGAAGCTCCTGACCGAGTACAGCAGCTGCGGCGCGCATCTCTGCGGGAACAGCGGCGTAGTCCGGGGTCAGATCCGCATGGGACCCCTTGGTGTCGGTGATACACAGGCTATAGCCGTATTTTGCCAGGTCGCAGCTCACATTTTCAATGACCGGATGAGCCACATCCGCGAAATCAATATGTACCAGGCTGCCCACAGAGCTGGCCATCTGATCCATGAGGCCGGATGGCTTGCCAAAGTGAAGGTTTTCAGCGTACTGACCGATGATAGCGATGTCTACCGGAGAGAGCTTCATATTATTATAGATGCCGGATATAATCGTTCCGATGATCGTTTCAAAGGCAGCGGAAGAGGAAAGACCTGCGCCAATCAGTACGTCGCTGGTAATATAGGCCTGGAAGCCGCCGATTTTGCCGCCGTGATTCTGAATGCCTTCCAGCACGCCGCGGATCAGAGAATCGGTGGTACCCTTCAGCTCCTCCTTTACCGCCAGGTCATCCAGAGATACGGTAATCATGTCGTATCCGTCGGATACCACGCGTACAACCGGCTCGTTCACCGGCGCTGTGATGGCAATGGCATCCAGATTGATGGAAGCGGCCAGTACCTCGCCGTTCTGATGATCCGTGTGGTTGCCGCCGATCTCGCTGCGTCCGGGCGCGCTGAAGATAGAAACATCACCGGCTCCGTAGAGCTCTTCATACTTTGCGAGAGCGTCGATATAACGCTGCCGCTGATAGTCAAGACGGCTTTCATCCAGATAGATATCCAGCAAAGTGGAATCCAGTTCTTTTTTCTGTAACAGATCTTTTATTTCCCCCGTAGTTTTCATAGAGAATTCTCCTTTAAAATATGATAGTTCTATAGTAAATGATTTTGATTTGATTGTCAATCACTGCGAAACCAACATGAAACAATACAGAAAAACGTAAGATTTTACACTAAAAAAGGAAAATAATACATTGGAATTGTTTGGGCGTCTGTTATAATCAGAATGTAGTTCGTGACTGCAATCATAATAAAGGGAGGATTTTACTATGAAAAAGAAACTTTTAGCAGTTGTATTATGCGGCGCTATGGCAGTATCCATGCTGGCAGGCTGCGGCGGCAAGAAGGAGGACACTCCGGCAGCTGACGCTACTGCAGAAGCAGAAGCAGGCGACGTAGCAGACGCTGCAGAGGCAACCGGAGATCTCTCCGACGCTAACATCGCAGTATTCTATTACACCTACTCTGACACATATATCTCTTCTGTTCGTACCGCACTGGATGCGAAGCTGGACAGCCTTGGAGTAAAGTATCAGAACTATGACGCAAACAATAACCAGACCACACAGAACGAGCAGATCGATACCGCTCTTGCACAGGGCGCAAACATCCTGATCGTAAACATCGTTACCTCCGGTTCTGTAGACGCTTCTCAGGCAGTTGTTGATAAGGCATCCGCTAAGGGCGTTGACCTGATCTTCTTCAACAGAGCAGTTGAGGATGACGCTACCGCAGGACAGGTTCTCGGTTCTTATGACAAGTGCGCGTTCGTTGGAACAGACGCTCCGGAAGCAGGCCATATGCAGGGCAAGATGATCGGCGATTACCTGGTTGAGAACTTTGACAAGGTTGACCTGAACGGCGACGGCAAGATTTCCTACGCTATGATGATGGGTCAGCTTGGTAACGCAGAGGCTATTTACCGTACTCAGTTCGCAGTAGAGGACGCTAACGCAGTTCTTACAGCAGCTGGCAAGCCGGAGCTTGAGTACTTCGACCCGACCAACACAGACAAGTATCAGGTAGACCAGGACGGCGCATGGAGCGCAACCGCTGCAAATAACTACATGACCACCAACCTGTCCCAGTACAACGAGGGTAACGGCAACATGATCGAGCTGGTTATCTGCAACAACGACGGTATGGCTGAGGGCGTTATTTCCGCACTGAACGATAAGGGATACAACCTGGGAACAGCTGATTCCACTCTGATTCCGGTATTTGGCGTAGACGCTACAGACGCAGCAAAGCAGCTCATCAGCGACGGCAAGATGGTTGGTACCATCAAGCAGGACGCAGAGGGTATGGCAGACTGTATCTCCATCATGGCTCAGAACGCAGCTAAGGGCGCAGCTCTGACAGATGGAACTGACAGCTACAATGCAGACGCAGAGATCAGCAACAAGATTTACGTTCCGTACGCACCGTACACAGGAGAGTAAATCACAGGAAACGATTGAAAAAGATAGCAAAGCAAGGATAACACAAAGGCGGCCGTAAGTTACGTCCGCCTTTGTGTCAACGAGATGGGAGGAAGAGTATGGAGCATGATGTTCTCTTACAAATGACAGACATCTGTAAAGAATTCCCCGGTGTCAAGGCGCTGGATCATGTTTCTTTGACAGTGAAGAGGGGAACCGTCCACGCGCTGATGGGAGAAAACGGCGCAGGAAAATCCACCCTGATGAAATGCTTGTTTGGTATGTATGCCAAGAATAGCGGACAGATTTTTCTGGAAGGCAAAGAAATTAATTTTAAGAATTCGAAGGAAGCACTGGAAAACGGTGTGGCAATGGTGCATCAGGAGCTGAATCAGGCACTGAAGCGTAATGTAATGGACAACCTGTGGCTGGGACGTTATCCCAAGATCGCAGGCGTCATGGTAAATGAGAAAAAAATATACGATGATACGAAGGCTGTCTTTAAGGAGCTGGGCATTGATGTAGATCCGAAGCGGATTATGAGTACGATGCCGGTATCCCAGAGACAGATGGTGGAGATTGCGAAAGCCGTTTCCTATAATTCCAAGGTCATTGTATTTGACGAGCCGACTTCTTCACTGACAGAGCAGGAAGTGGAGCATTTATTCGAGATTATAAATATGCTGCGTGACAGAGGCTGTGGCATTATCTATATTTCCCATAAGATGGCAGAGATTTTACGGATTTCTGATGAAGTTACCATCATGCGGGACGGCCAGTATGTGGCGACCCGTCCGTCAAGTGAGCTGACTACAGATGAAATTATCCGTCTGATGGTAGGCCGCGAGCTGACCAACCAGTTCCCGCCGAAGACCAATACGCCGGGCGAGGTAGCGTTGGAGGTAGAACACCTGACCGCACAGTATTCCCTGCTGAAGGATGTATCTTTCCATGTAAGAAAGGGAGAGATTGTGGGTCTGGCAGGTCTGGATGGCAGCGGCAGAACAGAGACCCTGGAGAATATCTTCGGTATCGCCACGAGACATTCCGGAACCATCAAGCTTTATGGCAAAGAAGTAAAGAACCGCAATGCCCGTGAATCCATCAAAAATGGTTTTGCCATGCTGACGGAGGAGCGGCGTGCCACCGGTATCTTTGGTATCCTGAATATCAGGGAGAATACCGTTATTTCCAGCTTAAAGAAGCATCTGCGTATGGGCTTCTGGCTGGATGAAAAGTCCATGAGAAAGGATACCCAGTGGTCTATTGACGCCATGCATACGAAGACCCCGACCCAGGAGACGAAGATTCGTTCCCTGTCCGGTGGAAATCAGCAGAAGGTTATTCTGGGACGCTGGCTTCTGACCGAGCCGGAAGTACTGCTTCTGGACGAGCCTACCCGAGGAATTGACGTAGGAGCGAAGTACGAGATCTACCAGCTTATCATTGACCTGGCCAATAAGGGCAAATGTGTCATTGTGGTATCTTCTGAGATGCCGGAGCTTCTTGGTATCTGCGACCGGATTCTGGTTATGTCCGGCGGACGGCTGGCAGGCGAAGTAAATGCAAGTGAGACGACGCAGGAAGAGATTATGACTCATGCTGCGAAATACGTATAAAGGGGGCGGCGCGATATGAACATTTTTTCTAATATGAAATCCAACTGGAACGCAAAGATTTCCGGTTATCAGGCATTGGACAGCAAGGATAAGAAAACCTTCTGGAAAGAGGCACTGATCAACAACGCCATGTATATTCTGATTATTGTGGCGATTATTTACACCCAGGCGAAGAACAGCTATTTCCTGAAGCCGGATTCTATCGTCAATATTATTTCACTTTCCGCGGCAAATATTCCGATTGCCTGCGGTATTGCAGGTTGTATCGTACTGACCGGTACAGACCTTTCTGCAGGACGAGTAGTAGGTCTGACCGCATGTATTTCCGCATCTCTGCTGCAGTCTGTAACTTATGCTACAAAAATGTTCCCGGATCTTCCGGTTATGCCGATCTGGCTGGTTATCCTGATTGCTATCGCAGTGGGCGGTCTGGTAGGCTGGGTCAATGGTTTCTTCGTAGCGAAGTTCTCTCTGCATCCGTTTATCGTAACACTGGCAACACAGCTGATCGTATACGGCTGCCTGCTGATGTACATTATGATCAACGGCAACAATGGTCAGCCGCTTTCCGGACTTGACCAGTCCTTCAAGGATTTTGTAACCGGAAGCCACCTGTCTGTAGCAGGCGTTCCGATTCCGAATTACGTATTCTACGCAATTATAGTTGTTATTTTCATGTGGTTCATGTGGAATAAGACAACCTTCGGTAAGAATATGTTCGCGGTAGGTTCCAGCCCGGAGGCTGCTAACGTATCCGGTGTAAATGTTATGAAGACTACCATTCTGGTACATACCCTGGCAGGCTGTATGTATGGTATTACCGGATTTATTGAGTCCGCCCGTATCGGTTCTAACCAGGCAGGTACCGGTCTGAACTACGAGTGTGACGCAATCGCGGCCTGCGTTATCGGCGGCGTTTCCTTTGTTGGTGGTACCGGTAAGATCAGCGGCGTAGTAATGGGAGTATTCCTGCTTCGTATTATCTTCGTAGCGCTGCAGTTCCTTTCCATCAATCAGAACCTGCAGTACATCATCAAGGGTCTGATTATCCTGATTGCCTGCTCCATCGATATGAGAAAGTACCTGGTACGTAAGTAATCTATTTTCAGAAAAGGACAACTGACAGAAATCTATGGCAGAAGATAAGAAATGGTTCGGAAGGGGCATCTACGGAAGTAAGGATGTCCCCATCCGTATTTTAGACGGATTTATTATAGGCGCGATTTGTTTCGTGGTGATTCTGGTGTTCTGGTTTGCCACCCATGGGGGTTACAATGTGACCTTTGATACAGAGGGCGGATCGGAGATCGCCGCCCAACGTCTGAAGCATGGGGAGCTGGCAGAGGAGCCGGAGATACCTCTGAAGCCCGGCTATACCTTCTGTGGCTGGATTACCTCAGAGGATGAAAGCCTGGCGAAGGAATGGAATTTTTCCGAGGACAGAGTGGAAAACGACCAGACCCTTTATGCGGTCTGGACGCCGGCAGAGGTGACGGTGAAGTTCGATTTGGACGGAGGAAAGGCAGACGGTGAGGCTTTTATACCGGA
>CAKROP010000117.1 GCA_934373375.1 uncultured Anaerosacchariphilus sp. | reverse complement strand
GTCCGCAGGTGTCCCACAGCGTCCGCTAAAACGCTGTACACAATGATAACTACAAAGTCCCGCCCCTGGTTTTCAAGCAGACGTATGGGCGCTTTTCCCCTGCGGGGAAATCGCGGAAGCTTAGGACTGAGGATTGGAAAGCTTTTTCCAGTCGGTAAGGAAGGTGGCGGCGCCCTGGTCTGTCAGGGGATGGTGGAGGGATTTTTCGTAGAGGGCGTAAGGGATGGCGGCGTAGTCGATGCCGGCCAGAGCCAGTTCTTCCAGTTGGTGCAGGTTTTTGATGGATGCGGCGACTACGGAGAAGGCCTGCTTTTTTTGATCGGCCATTTTCTGGATAGAGGTAATGAGCTTCAGACCATCCAGTCCGTATTCGTCGGAGCGTCCTGCAAAGGGAAAGAGATAATCTGCACCGGCATTGATGGCGGCGTTTGCCTGTGCCACGGTGAAGATGAGGGTGATAGCGGTGTGAATGCCGCGCTTGTGCAGATCCTTACAGAGAATAAGTGCGTTTTTGGAAAAGTTCAGTTTTATGATGATTTCCGGGCTGATTTCGGAAAGAAGCTGTGCCTGTGCTCTCATTTCTTCCAGAGCTCCTTCCATCACTTCTGCACTGAAGAAAGGGAGCTGAAGGGCAGCATATTTTTTTACAAACTCATAGAAATTCTGTTGATTTTTCAGGTACATGGATGGGTTCGCGGTAACGCCGCAGGCGCCCATGGCCAGAGCTTCCTGTATCTGTTCGTCATTGGCTGTATCGATGATGTAACGCATGTCAGAGTCCTCCTGTTTTTTGATAGTTTCAGTATAATCAGAACGGAAAGAATGGTACAGCTTTGCCTATGTCATGTGCTTGCCACATCAATATGGAAAGAAGTAACAACAATGAGGGGGCTGTGCAGAATTGCTTTTTATAGTAAGAATTCCTATACTTTTCTTAGAAGAAGGAGGTATAAAATATGTTTGATTATTGTCAGCCTACAAGAATACATTTCGGAACAGGAAGACTGAAGGAAGTGGGCACTATCTGCAGTCGTTATGGAAAACGCTGCCTACTGGTGACAACGCCGGATGCGCCGCTGCAGCCGCTTTATGACAGAGTGAAAGGGATCCTGAGTGAACAGGGGATAAAGGTGCTTCACTTTGATCAGGTTACACCGAATCCGTCGGTGGAGATGGTAGAGCAGGGCTTTGAACTGCTGAAAGCAAACGGAGCGGACTTTGTCCTGGGCGTCGGCGGAGGAAGCTCAATTGACACGGCGAAGACATTGGCTTTTACATATGGAAAAGAGCAGATTGACTGGGATGAGCTGTTTGAGAAGTTCAGTTCTCCCTTTGTGAATTATGAGAATTACTCAGAGACTGTGCTGCCGCTGATTACGGTACCGACTACATCGGGAACAGGCTCCCAGGTGACACAGGCGGCTGTTATCACGCGCGGAAAGGATAAAATTACATTTTACCATCCGCAGAATTTTTCCCGGGAATGCATTCTGGATTCGGAGCTGATGCTGACGCTGCCGAACAGAATTACTGCATCGACCGGCTTTGACGCATTTACCCATGCGTTTGAGAGCTATATTAATCCGAGAGCATCCCGGTACAGTGAAATGGATTCGCTGGAAGCTATGAAGCTGGTGGTAGAGAATCTGCCGAAGGTATTGAAGGATCCGAAGAACATCGAATATAGAAGTAATATGTCGATGGCGGACACATTGGCAGGAAGAGCGCTGGCCAACTCCGGAGCGCAGGCGCCGCATCCGCTGTCAGAAATTATCGGAGGTATAACGCATCTGCCCCATGGCGAGGCCCTGGCGGTAGTATTTCCGGCGTTTGTGCGTTTTTCGACAGAAGCGAATCGTGAAAAGTATGGGCGTGTGGCGAAGCTTTTCTGCCCGCAGGCGGAGTCCGCAGATGAATTGTATGATCTGTTGGCAGCTTTTTTGAAAGAGATAGGCCTGTATCGGAAGCTGAAAGAGATGGGGATCAGTGAGCAGGAATTCGAGGAGGTGCTCGCTTCTCCCATTCTGGACTTCCTGCCTTTTGGAACCAGGGAAGAACTTGAGAGGATTTTGAAGGAAGCCTATGAATAAGAGACTTATCTGTATTGATTTGGACGGTACTCTTATGAGTCAGGATGGACAGATTAGTCAGAGAAATCAGCAGGCATTGAAAAAATGCCTGCTGATGGGCGATATAGTCTATTTTGTAACCGGACGTCCGTACTGTTTTGCGAAATCCCTGGCTTTGACAGTTGATTCTGGAATCGGAGTGGTTGCAGGCAATGGCTCCTGTTATGAAAAAAATGGAAGCCTGGTCATTCACTCAATTCCGGAAAAGGCTGTGAGAATTTTTGTGGACTGTCTCGAAGTAGTACCGGTACATGCTTTTTTTAAAAGTCTGCATGAGTTTTATAGTCATGATCTATATGATGAAAGGTTTCTGTATGATCGGATGAACAGCTGGTTCTCGGATGAATGCCAGGTGCATTCGCACGTGGAAATGACGTTTGAGGAATTGCGGGAAAAAGCGGCAGATATTCATAAAATTCTGGTTTATGCGGAAAACAGGGAACGTCTGAAGCAATTTGAAAAAGCGGCAGAAAAGATAGAGGAAATACATATCAGCCGATATAATGAGGTCAGCTTTGATGTCACAGCAAAAGGCGTGGATAAAGGAAAAGCGATTCGTGATATCCGGGAGTGCAGAGAAATCCCCAGGGAAGCAGTGATAGCGATAGGTGATGCGCCCAACGATTTACCCATGTTCCGGGAGGCCGGGGTCCGGATTGCCATGGGAAATGCGGAAAGCTCGATTCGGCAGTTATGTGACTGGACAACGGCAGTACAGAAGGAAGACGGAGTCGCTCTGGCACTTGAAAAATTATACAGAAAATAAAACGGAAGAAATTCGCCTGAGAATTTCTTCCGTTTTTTTAGAGGGGGAAATTACTGTTCATTTTTCCCTGAGGTGATGAATTTTATAGTATGAATGATGATAAAGAGCGATAAAAGGCTGAAAACAGCAATCATAAAGTCTCCGGAAATGATACCGGACGCGATCACCACGCTTCCGTCAAGTGCGAACAGAATGGAAGAAAGCTTCAGAAACGGGAAAAAATGCTGAATCAACAGCGCTATCAAATCCGTTCCACCGGTTGCGCAGTTGTGATTCAGAGCGATACCGACGGAGCCTCCGACCAGCAGTCCACCAATGACAGATGCCAGAAAGAGCATTACAAGGTGGGGAAGTCCGGACAGAAGTCCGGAAAAATCTATATAGGGGACAAATTTCATACAGACAGGTGCTGCGAAGGTGATGTAAAGGGTTTTGATGCCGAAGCTTTTTCCTAGCAGCAGGATGCCAAGTATCAGTAGAGGTACGGAAATACACAGTGACATGACGGAAACGGGTATTTTCGTAATAAAGGAGCATATGATGGACAGACCAGTGATTCCGCCGGGAGCCAGTCCGGTGGACTGGAATACCCAGTTGACAGCGAATGCGGTCAGAAGCGCGGAAATGGTAATGCTGATATAATCCCAGATGAGTTCCCCTGTTTTACTTTTCGTATTCATCTATTCCAGTCCATACTTTGCTGCGGATTCGTCGATGGCTTTTCTACATTTCGCGTAAGCGGCAGCCATACCATCCGGATCCTTAAAGAGTGCGGAGGAGAGTACGATGACATCCGGATTGCATGCAATCAGCGGATCCATATTGTCGCAGCGAAGTCCGCCGTCGATGGCAAGCTCACATTTCGGATTCTTTTCATCAATCATTTTACGGGCGCGCTTTACCAGATCTACAGCGCTGCGTCTCCAGCCCCAGTTGTCATGACCGTCTGTTTCGTCTACGCCGTGTGTTACAATGTGCAGACGATCGATGTCGTAGATGGATTCTTCCACGAAGCAGAGCGGTGTATAACATCCAAGTGTAAGACCAACCTTGATTTTGCGTTCCCGGCACCAGTTGATAATGTAAGCCAGCTGTGCGCCGATAAAGTGCTCGGCCGGAATAATCAGCATATTGGCACCGGCATCAGAGATCTGCTCAATGAACATCCTGTCCATGGAGACGGTATAGATATGGCATTCGATAGGCTTGTCAGTGACCGGACGGATTCCGGAGATAACCTGATAGCCTCCCATCAGTTTCATATTCTGAAGATCATGCATATCGGCAGCGTCGGAATGGATATAGTCGACCCCTGCGTCGCTGATTTCTTTTACAAGGCCGGCGATGTTTCCATAATTTACATGGGCCAGACCAGCAGCTATTTTAATGTGTTTCATAAAATCTCTCCTCCTTTATGATATGCTATCATTTTAAAAATACAGATATAAAAAAGCAAGTATTCTATAGAATAGTGGCAGACCACATTATTGTGGTAATTCTTCAACATTTGTATGGGCAAGGGGCGTATTCTTGGCCTTGTAGTATTTCCGGATGATTTCCTTCAGGCGGAGAATGTCGTAGTCATGAATCAGAGTATTCACCTGCAGGATAGGAATATCCGTCTGAAGATTCAGCTCCATGGTAGAAATAATGAGTTCAGCCTCGTCCAGGTTGCATTGCGAGACGGTGGCAAAAGTCTCCTGTGAGAAGATCTGAATCTCGGGAAGCTGCGCCGTCAGCTTCCGCATGAGCAGATTGCTTGCCCCGCTTCCGCCATGGCAGACGAGAATAGTGCGGAGCGGCTGCTTTGTGCGTTCCAGAGCAGCTGCCAGGTGAATGGTGATATATCCCAGCTCATCATCGTTCAGCTGGTAAGGATACTGCGCTGAGAGTGCCAGAAAGCTTTGCTTCACAATCTGGAAGGTGTTCTGATAATAGGCATGAATCTCTGAAAGAAGCGGGTTTTTAATACTGATCCCGTGACGCAGGCGTGTGAGGGCCGGGCCAAGATGCGATGTAAGAGATTCCAGTAAATCCAGGTCTTCGGAAAAAAAGCGGTGAAAGATATTTTCCCAGTATTGCATGAGCGCGGTGGCCAACTGGCGAGCTTCATTCTGTTCCGTTTTTGGGATGCCATTCCGATTCTGAAGAGAAAGAAAATGAATTTGCAGGTAGCGTGTTTCCTCCTCAGAAAAGGTAATATGATATTCATTCTCAAGAATGGCAGCCAGCTGCTGACTCTCCGGATAGAGGGGCTGTGACTGCAAATCCTCCATAAAGGAAGCGGAAAGCTTTACCGGATGTCCGTCCAGAATCCGGATTACTCCAATAAATATCCGCAGAAGAGCGGATACCAGGGAATTGAAGGGCAGGCAGTTAATATAGTTATTGCCGGAGCGTATAATGCGCTGTACGAAGTGGTGGATATCGGAGTCTGTGTAATCCAGGGCGTCAAAAATAAAATCATTCCTGCAGGGATAATCCGTTTCCTGAACAATCCGGACGAATGAATGATAGCCATTGTCTTCCAGCATAAGATCAAACATCAGATCACGGAAGTGACGCTCTTTTCCTTCAATACAGATTCCGTTATTGTTTTTGCGGATAAGCTGAAGGTGGTAGTCCGGCAGCATTTCAGCGAGGCAGGACAGATCCTTATGGATGGTGGCCCGGCTTACATATAATTCGGACGCCAGTTCATAGATGCGGCAGTTTTCTTCACAGTTTATAACGCGCAGACCGATATAGATTTTACGCGCTTTGGGAGAATAATTTACAAGCTGTCGGCTTTTTTGGCTGATCTTTTTCAGAAGAATCAGTTTAGCCTCTTCGCCGCCGTTGATGCGGATACCGGCGCCGGTCTTTTTTTCCAGGGAGAGCTGATTTTCCTGGAGATAATCCGCAACAGTAGCCAGGTCGTTGCGGATGGTTTTATTGGAAACCAGTAAAGTCTCTGTGATAGTCTGAATTGTAATATAATCGGGCTGCTGGAGTAAAATGCGTATAATTTCCAGAATTCTTTTGTTTTGCATGGGACTCACCTCTTGTCTCCACTTTAAACTTGGAGATAAGGGCTTGTCAAGTTCTGTGTTGTCGGATTGCCACAGAACTATGGCAAAGGATGCGGCGTAAAACATTAGGTAGGATAAGAAAACTGTGATAGAATAAGACACACGAAAATGTGAAGGAAAGAAGGAAAAAATATGCCAGACTGGAAACAAAGAATAAAAAAATATGAGGCAGAGTATCTGGAGGATTTGAAACGGCTGGTGGCAATCAGCTCAGTTCGGGATTTGCAGACAGCGAAAGACGGAGCGCCTTTTGGAAAGGCGATTCGGGAGGCTTTCGACAGTTTCCTTCAGATTGCGGAAAAATGCGGCTTTGAGACAGAAGACTGCGACGGTTATGCCTGCCATGCTCAGCTTGGAAATACAAAGGAATATATTGGCGTTCTGGGACATCTGGATGTGGTGGAAATCGGGAAGCCTGATGAATGGAAGACAGATCCATTTACAATGGTACAGGATGGCGACATGCTGTACGGCAGAGGGGTAAATGATGATAAAGGTCCGCTTCTGGCGGCACTGTACGCGGCGCGGATTATCCGTGGTATGGGACTTCCGCTGAAGCGAAGCATTCGCGTTATTGCGGGTGGCGCGGAGGAAACCACCTGGGAGTGTATGGAACACTATTTTGCGCGTCATGAACAGCCGGTTATGGGATTTTCGCCGGATGGCAATTTCCCGATTGTAAATGGGGAAAAAGGGATAGTAAAATTTGAATTAATTTTTCCGACGGCGGAAAAAAATCTGAATGGAGAGTATGAGATACGGAAACTCGTATGTGGAACAACGGAAAATTATGTATGCGGAGATCTGGAACTCCAGTTTCGGTATCAGGGCAGAGATGACAGCTACTTCACGTGTTGGTCTGCATCGCTATACTTTCCCTGCAAGTGATTC
>CAKROP010000116.1 GCA_934373375.1 uncultured Anaerosacchariphilus sp. | reverse complement strand
ATAATGAATAAAAGGGAAAGGGCCCCGTCCATTGGACGGGGCCCTTTCGAGGGGAATGTAAACGGACCGTATTAGGCCCTGAGATAGGCGAATGTTTTTCTTGCTACACCCAGCTCTTCATTGGCTGGGATAACGTGTATAGTGACCGGGGAATCTGTACGGGAAATCACAGTATTCGCTCCGGTGCAGCTCTGATTTTTTTCATCATCAAGCAAAATACCCATATGCTTTAGCTGATGACAGACTGCTTCGCGGATGCGGGTACCGTGTTCTCCGATGCCGCCGGTGAAGACCAGATGGTCGAGACCGCCAAGCTCCGCGTAGTACGCGCCGATATGACGGACGATGCCGTTGCAGAAGACGTCAATGGCAAGCCGGGCGCGCTCATTTCCGGCGTCGGCAGCTTCCTGGACGTCTCTCAGGTCATTGCTGACACCGGAGATACCAAGGAGTCCTCCACGCTTCGTCAGGCCATCCAGAACCTGATCCAGAGAAAGCCCTTCCTTCTGCAGGAACGGAACGATAAAGGGGTCGATGTCGCCGCAGCGGTTGGACTGAATTACGCCCACCTGCAGGGAGATACCGAAGCTGGTATCAACGCTCTTGCCGTCGTCGATGGCACACAGCGAACCGCTGCCGCCCAGGTGACAGGAGATAGCCTTGCCGGTGGAGCCGTACATATCAATAAGCGTCTCAGCCACATAGCTATGGGAAGCGCCGTGATATCCCAGGCGCTGGATGCCATATTCTTCATACCATTCCCAGGGAATGCCGTAGATACGCCGTTCCAGTGGAATAGTCTGATGGAAAGCCGTCTCAAAAGCACCCACCAGCATAGCGTCGGGCGTCAGCTTCTGGAACTGGCGGATAGCCTCGAGATAAGGCTTATTGTGGGCCGGCGCTACCACCATGTAGTCTTCCATGCCCTGAAGAACTTCCGGGGTCAGCTCGTGGATACCGTAATGGTCTTTGGAGAGAACCGTCTTGAAGCCCACGCGCGTGAGGTCGGACAGATCCGATAAAACACCGTTCTCTTTATCGAGAATCCGATCCAGAAAGAGCTGAATTCCTTCCGTATAAGTCGGAACATGAAGATTCTCCTGAAAAACGCGGAAACCATCCGGTTTGGAAAAATGGAAAATAGCAGTATCCGTACCTACGCGCTCTACCTTTCCTTCTGCGAGCACTTCTTCCGCAGGCATGTTGAATAGTTTGAATTTGAGAGATGTACTCCCTGCGTTACAGACTAAAACCCTCATGAAACTCCTCCACCCCAAATTGTTCGTTAAAAAATACACAATATTGTTAAAAAAATATCATTTTCGGTCTTGTCAAATCAGGAATCACCTGTTATTTTATTAGTATAACAAAAACCAAATGTATACACAATATTAAAAAGCAGTGAGTGAGGGAAAATTTGTAATAAATATTCCCCCGCAGCCTGGACAGGAGGAAATATTATGATTAAAATGGCGTTTTTCGATGCAAAACCTTATGAAATTGAGGCTTTCAGAAAATGGAACAGCGATGGAGAAATTGATATCCGTTACATGGAGCATAAGCTCAATGCCCAGACCGTAGACTCCGCGAAGGGCTGCGACGTGGTGTGTGCCTTTGTAAATGATACCATTGATGCGGAGGTGCTGGATGAGCTGAAAGCTCTGGGCGTGAAGCTGGTGGCTATGCGCTGCGCAGGCTATAATAATCTGGATCTGAAAGCCCTGGGCGACCTGAAGGCAGTCCGCGTACCGGCTTATTCTCCCCATGCGGTAGCAGAGCATGCCATGGCGCTTCTGCTGACCCTGAACCGTAAGACCCATAAGGCTTATAACCGTACCCGAGAGTTTAACTTCAGCTTAAACGGACTGACCGGCGTAGACTTGTATGGCAAGACTGTCGGCGTTGTGGGAACCGGACGGATTGGCCGCATGTTCATCGACATCTGCCGCGGCTTCGGCATGAAAGTTATTGCCTATGATATGTATCCGGTGGAGGGCATCGACTATGTGGATCTGGACACCCTGTTTCGTGAGAGTGATTTTATCTCCCTGCACTGCCCGCTGACCGACGAGACTCATCACATGGTAGACGAGAAGCGCTTCGCCATCATGAAAGACAGCGCCATCCTCATCAATACTTCCCGCGGTGCCCTGGTAGACAGCGTAGCCCTGGTAGAGGCTCTGTGGAACAAGCAGCTGCGTGCCGTAGGCCTGGACGTATACGAGGAAGAGGCTAACTACTTTTTCGAGGACTGCTCCGGGGAAATCGTGGACGACGCAACCTTGCAGCTTCTGGTATCCATGCCGAACGTGCTGCTGACTTCCCATCAGGCATTCCTGACCGAGGAAGCGCTTTCCAATATCGCGGAAACGACCCTGAACAATGTGAAGGAATTCTTCCATAACAACAACCTGGTGAATGAAATCAAATAAGATTTCGGAGATAGAAAGACCGGATGCATTCTCATCAGAGAAATGCTTCCGGTCTTTTTATGATTGGATCAGCCAAACACAGTCTGTAGTGTCTGGTACAATTTATCCATATCAATCGGCTTGGACAGATGCGCGTTCATGCCGGCGTCCAGGCTCTGCTGTACATCGTCGGCGAAGGCATTGGCTGTCATAGCGATAATGGGAATCGTCTGCCCAAGAGGATTGGAGCTGCTGCGGATGGCCCGTGCAGCCTCGTATCCGTTCATGACCGGCATCTGGATATCCATGAGAATCAGATCGTAATCGCCGGGACGGGCGGAAGCGAAGGCATCGCAGAGTTCCTTTCCGTTTGGATAGATATCGCAGGAGACATGCCACAGCTCCAGAATGGACTTGAGGATTTCCGCATTTAACGCATTGTCTTCGGCACATAAGAGCTTCATCCCTGCAAGACGGGCGGAAGCGTCGGCACTATTCGGGGCGTTGGGCTTACTTCCTGACATTGTTTCCTCGTTAATCCGAAATTCCAGAAAAACATCAAAGCAGGTCCCCTTGCCGGGGGTACTGTCTATCTGAATCGCGCCGCCCATCATATCCACAAGACTCTTGGTAATCGCCATGCCGAGGCCGGTACCGGACACCTTGTTGGTGACGGAATCCTCCGCGCGTACAAAGGGTTCGTAGATATGCTCGAGAAAATCTGCTTCTATACCGATACCATTATCCTTTATGGTAAATTGGTAACGGGCATAGGAATGGAGCATGCGGGGAAGCTCGCGGATGTGAAAGTCGATGGAGCCGCCCTCCGGAGTGTATTTCACAGCGTTACTCAGGATATTTACGAGAATCTGGCGAAGCTTGGTAGGATCACCTTCGATATGCTCATGCAGGATTTCATCCTTATAAATGGAAAAAGTCTGCTTCTTCTGGACTGCCTGAGGACGGATAAGCATTTCAATCTGCTCAATCTGTTCGGAGAGGTTGAGAGGTTCCGGATGCAGATGGGTCTGTCCGCTTTCGATTTTGCTCATGTCGAGGATATCATTGATGATTCCAAGCATATACTGGCTGGAAGACTGAATCTTGCGGGCATATTCTTCCGTTTTTGCCGGGTCGTGGGCGGCGTGCAGAAGGAGGCTGGAGATTCCCATAATGGCGTTCATGGGCGTCCGTATGTCGTGGGACATATTGGACAGGAAAGCGCTCTTGATCTGGTTGGCAGTATTGGCGGCCTGAAGGGCTGCTTCGATATCCGCCCGAATCTCCTGTTCATGGGTACGGTTGGAAAATTCAAAGATCAGCAGGTTATTCTGCCCGTCGAGAATGTGAAAGACAGATTTCTGGAACAGGGAGGGCGCGGAAGCGCCGGGCGTCCGAATCTGACACTCCATAACACGGGAACCGCCGTTTGGCATCTGCATCAGATCTTCGATGGGAAAGTCTAACATTTCCGGGGAAGGCTCCAGCTCCTGAATCGCGAAGAGCGGATGAGCGCTGGTGTGGGAGATGCCGAAGACACGCTCAATATTGGGGCTGACATACACGGTCTGTCTTTGGCTGACATCAATCATAATATAGACATTATCCAGATTCTGAAGCATGATATCGGACATAATGTCGCGCCAGAAGAGCTCCTGATTTTTCTGGGAAATGGTCTGCTGATAGGACATAAACATGAAAATGACAGCCAGTGCCAGAATCACGACGCAGGTGAAGCCCACCATCAGAGTGGTGGTTTTCTGGACGATCAGCATATCACTGTCGATGATATCCGCCGGAATCATGGAGACAAGGAGCCAGTCGGAGAAATCGGTGGGCTGATATACCAGATAGTATTTTTCTCCATTTAAAAGATAACTGCACTGGCCAAAAGTGTTGGCCGCCCAGTCTGCCTGCACCTTCTGATAGGTGGCATGGGAAAATTCCGCGTCAGCCAGATAATTCAGCAGATTCTTACCGATGGGCTTGGTGGGAGAATCAGAAAAGATAACATTTCCGCTCAGATCCGTAATATAGCAGGTTGCCTGTCCGTGGAAGGCGGACGCACCAAGGGCCGCGTTCAGGGCGTCCGAGCTGTAGGATACGGCGAGCGCGTCATAGGAGAAGCCGTTATAGGTACCGGAATCGACCGGAATAGCGAAAAGCAAAAAGGGCTCCTGGTTCTGAGCGTCCGCGTTTACGATAACGTTTTCCTGCTTACTGATGAGCTTGCCCCATGCGGAGCCGAAGGACATGGTCCCGGCTGCGCCTTCGGGCGTACACCATTCACCGGCAGTGTTTATAAAGTAGAAATCAGTGAATTTCCAGGAGAGCTTCCAATCGTCAACGAAAGAGACAATAGCCTCAGGAGTATCCGCGTTACTGTCGATATAATCTTCAGACATGGCAAGCAGATCCCACTGCTCATTTACAATCTGGGAGAACTTGTTGTTCACCTGAGAATAAACTTCGCGGAGATTGGTGGTACTGGTCAGATAAATGCGGTTGTCCACGCGGCTTATATAGTCCCGCAGAATAAAAACGACTGCGGCTGCTGTCAGCAGAATCGCGGTGAACAGTAGAAGCAGGTATTGTTTTTTCCTGTTTTTGTCCATATAAAAAGAGCCCTTTCCGGGGAAATGGTATCGGTGGTGTTTACATGAAGTATAACAGGAAATTACAGGAAAAACAATGTCTTTTTCCGGAAAAAGAAGGACATTGCCTGACAAAATGTGACAATGAAATTTGGCGGTTGCGCAATAAAAATTTCTGTATATTTTTGCTGGATTTCCACATAATAACTCCAAAGCTTAATGTTTGCATTGGAGGAAAATACGATTATGAAAGCAACGGGAATTGTGCGGCGGATAGACGATCTGGGCAGAGTGGTAATTCCGAAAGAGATACGCAGGACGCTCCGTATCCGGGAGGGCGATCCGCTGGAAATTTTTACGGATCGGGAAGGGGAAATTATTCTGAAGAAATATTCGCCCATCGGCGAGCTTGGGACCTTCGCGAAGGAGTATGCGGACAGTCTGGGGCAGGTGGCGGGCGTGATGGTATGCATCTGCGATCGTGATGCAGTCATCGCGGCGGCGGGCGGCGCGAAAAAGGATTATCTGGGAAAATCCATCAGCCCGGGACTGGAAAAGCTGATAGAAGCCCGGGAAAATCAGCAGACAGAGACGGGCGATAAAAAGCTGGTGCGCATTGTGGAAGATGATCCGGAGGAACCAGCAGCCGAAACGATCTGCCCGATTATCGCAGAGGGCGACGCCATCGGCGCAGTACTCCTGTTTACCCGGGATCCAAAGCAGAAAATGGGCGAAACCGAGCGGAAGCTTGCCCAGGCAGCCGCGAATTTTCTGGGGAGGCAGATGGAGAATTAAAAGAAAGCAGGAAATCCCCTTCAAAATATGGATAGGTACCCTCTTTACCGGACAACCAGTAAGGAGGGTATTTTTGTAAAAACAATATTCGAAAATAAATTTTGAATGTGAATAATTAATAAAAAACTATCTTAAAATTTACATAATAATTTGCACATAAATCTATCATTTTAGTATAGTCTAGTATGCTTAGTAAAAACATTACTACATTTATAAATATTAGGATATATGTTATATATGGAGTATCATGTCTTAAGAACACCTTTGATAAATCATTATCATTTTCAAGTGTTTTTCTATTTAACTCTTCTGTCATTTCAAACATATCTCCATATCCAGCATTTTTATTTAATACTCCATCTTTAAAATTAGGAAAATACTCGGTCATAAACTTATTCTTCTTTAACTCTGTAATTGAATTACACTTTATACTAAATATATTACTATCTTCAATTACATTAACTTCTTCTCTTGCATTTACTAGTAAATTAAGTACATTCATGTTTATTGAAAAAGTCTTCTTTTTTATAGTTTTTCTAATTACAGTTACTTTTCTTTGATCAATTTCTAGCTGTTCATTATTATGTATATAATTAGTATTTATTCTTATTAAAGGTATTTCATTGTCTAAATTTTCTAGCCATATTTCATTGTCTACACCTCTTACTACTACAGGTTTATAATTTTCTTTAGTAACAAAATAATGTATCAACTTCATTATCATTTTATCTTCTTTACTTACTTTATATTCATTCATATATTTTGCGCCTTGTATATTATTTTACTATTTTTCATAGAATTAGTAAAGGGGTGCAATATGAAAAAAATTATTAGATTTGTTTTAATATTAGGTATGTGGTTACTTGGTGGGCTTATATTTAAGGTAGACATAGAATACTATAACATGCTTAGTTTACCTAGTTTTGTTTTACCAAAATTTCTTATTAGTATAGTTTGGTTTATCTTGTATATTTTAATTTCTATAAGTATATATAAAATAAGTGAAAACACAAAAGTACTTAGTAACAACGACTACTTTTATGTACTAGTAACTAACTATTTAGCTAACGAGTTATTTATTTACGGTTTCTTTACATTAAAA
>CAKROP010000115.1 GCA_934373375.1 uncultured Anaerosacchariphilus sp. | reverse complement strand
ATGGAAAGCAGATCTGATGTGGCCGCTGCGGAAATGCCGCTTCGATCGTATTTTTCCTGTAAAATATCCGTCAAAAACAGGTCACCTGCAAATAATAAGGTAACATCCTCTTTGGAATCGACTTCGTCCTGTTCCATTGTATCGGAACCCCCGGCTTCGGAATTCTGGTTCTCTCCCTCTGAAGATTCTGCACTTTCCGATTCTTCCGCCTCAGTTTCAGATGTTTCCGATTTCCCGGACGGCGTCACCACATGTACCGTCGGCACTTCCACTGACAGCTTTCCTGTTTTCTCAGCATCCGCATTTTTCAGGGAATCCATCCCTGTGTCCGCCAGAGTTTCCGCACTTTTCCCGGGCGCAGAAAAGCCTTCCGCCGCCCACAGCGCGCCGCCTACCAGGAGCGCCATGAGAACTGCCAGAATGCTTATCCGAATGTATTTTATCATTTCCCTGTAAAAAAAGCTTTTCCGTCCCGCCATGGATTCCGTCCCTTCGCTGCCGCCGTCCATTTTATCTGATATCTATTTTACCCGCTCCCAAAGAAAAAGGCAACAGCTCTCCGGGATGAAGAGCTGCTGCCAATTCTTAAGATTTTTTTATTTTGCTTTTTTCTCCAGCGGAGTACTGTATCCGATATAATGATTCTGATACAGAATCTGGAAAAACTTTGTAAGGCGCGGAAGAAGCGGCTCCGCCTCTTCGCCGTAGCGTTCCTTTACCAGAAAGCTGATGTCGTAGATGGTCCGCTGGCCGTCCATCTGCTGCCATACGAAGCTGCCGTATTCGTCCAGACTGATATAGCTTACCTTGGGCCGCTTGAAAAACTTCTGTGCCAGCCAATTATAGAAGCCTTTGTTCTGCACTTCTATCTCCACCAGCTTTTTCTCATTCAGCTTCCAGCTGTAGCCCGGCGCGCAGACCGGCACATAATCCAGATAATTCTTCTTTTTCTTCATTTATTTCTTCTTTCTGCCAATGGTAACCTTGAACAGGGTCGCGGTCAGCAGGGCAAAGAATACCAGGCCGCCGATGTTACTGTTGATCGGTGTACCGGATATGATGGTGCCCAGGAAATCGCCCAGAGAGCCATCTGCCATGGGGATGATCGCGAAGACTGCCAGCAGGATACCTACCAGACCCTCGCCTGCGATCAGACCGGAGCAGTACAGTACGCCGTTGTCGATCATATCTTTCTTTGCCTTCTCGTCCATACCCTTCTTCTTTTCCAGGAACAGACGAACCAGACCGCCGATCATCATCGGAGTGCTCAGGTGAATCGGCAGGTACAGACCTACCGCGAAGGGAAGTACCGGGATACCCAGGACTTCCACTACGATACCGATAAACGCGCCTGCAAATACCAGGGTCCAGGGCAGGTTGCCGCCCATAACGCCCTCTACGATCATTGTCATCAGGGGTGCCTGCGGAGCCGGAAGCTCGGTGGAACCGTAGCCCCATGCCGCGTTCAGCAGGTACAGGATCGCGCCGATGGCTACTGCGGATGCTACTACACCGATGAGCTCACCGATCTGCTGACGCCAGGGTGTAGCGCCTACGATATAACCGGTCTTCAGGTCCTGAGAGGTATCTCCGGCAATCGCTGCTGTGATACAGATCACGGAACCGATGGCGATGGCTGCTGTCATACCAGCCTGGCCTACCTGGCCGGTAGCCTTCAGGATCATAGCGGTTACCAGCAGGGTCGCGATAGTCATACCGGATACCGGGTTGTTGCTGCTTCCGATCAGACCTACCATACGGGAGGACACAGTCGCAAAGAAGAAACCAAAAATGACAATCAGGAATGCACTGAACAGATTTACCGGAACCACCGGGATCAGCCAGATCAGCAGCGCCAGAACAACGATACCGATGATGATAGCCTTCATCGGGAGATCCTTGTCGGTACGCAGATCACTGCCGGTGTTGCCCTTACCGTAACCCTTCATGGCGTCACGGAAGGTACGGATGATCAGCGGCAGGGATTTGATCAGGCTGATCACACCGCCTGCTGCTACAGCGCCTGCGCCGATGTATTTGATGTAGTTGCTCCAGATAGCGAAGGAACCGCCTGACGCGTACAGCTCAGCGACACTTACGCTCGCCGGGAACAGGGTGACATTCTGACCAAACAGAACGATCAGCGGCATCAGCACGAACCAGCCCAGCACACCGCCTGCGAACAGGTAGGAGGAAATCTTGGTTCCGCAGATATAGCCGACGCCAAGCAGAGCCGGAAGTACATCGATGCCGACGCCTGATCCCTTGTAAGCCGGAATCTCATAATGAACCTCGCTGGGAAACAGCTTCAGGCCGTCTGTGACGAACTTGTAAGCTGCTGCCAGACCCAGACCCTTGAATACGATACCGGCCTTCTCTCCGCCTTCCTCACCTGCCAGAAGTACCTCCGCGCAAGCCTGACCTTCCGGATAGGGAAGTACGCCGTGCTCCTGCACAATCAGGGCTTTCCGCAGTGGAACCATGAACAAAACGCCCAGACTGCCGCCGATAGCTGCGATGATGGCGATCTCTACCAGAGACGGAGCACTGGTGCCCCACTCGCTGGCCCACAGAAACAGGGCCGGCATGGTGAAGATAGCGCCTGCGGCTACGGACTCACCGGCGGAACCGATGGTCTGTACCATATTGTTCTCAAGAACAGAATCCTTTTTCAGGATGACACGGATGACACCCATGGAAATAACTGCCGCCGGAATAGACGCGGAAACAGTCATACCAACTCTCAGTCCCAGGTAAGCGTTTGCGCCGCCGAACAGAACAGCCAGCAGAATACCGAGGATGACAGAGGTCGCCGTAAACTCCGGAAGAGACTTCTCAGCCGGAATGTAAGGCTTAAAATTATTATCACTCATAATTACTCTCCTTTTCTTCTCTTTCCGGTCTGTTTCTCCCGTCAGCACCGAAAAGGCAGTGATTTTGCTATTTTAGCATAACAGAGCAGCTTTTCGCAATCCCTTCTTCGCATTTTCTTAAGATTTCCACCATTTCCCGTAAGATATTCTACCTTCTTTTCCCATTTATGCAACAAATAAAAGCAGATGTCCGGTATTTCTGTATTTTTCTACCACACATCTGCTCTGTTATTTTATTTCCTACTATTATAATAAGAAATCAGTCATTCAGTCCCTCGTCCTCTATCAGTCCGTCCCCGTCCGCCGCCGTAGTAGCCAGCTGATCGCAGCGCTCGTTCTGCGGATGACCGTCATGGCCCTTGACCCAGATAAATTCCACCTGATGGGGCTCCTTTGCCTTTAAAAGCCGCTTCCAGAGGTCCACGTTTTTCACCGGTCCGGAGCTGCCCTTCCAGTTCTTTTTCAGCCAGGAATCCACCCAGCGCTTATTGAAGGCGTCCGTCACATATTTGGAATCCGAATAGAGCTCCACCCGGCAGGGACGGGTCAGCGCTTCCAGGCCTGTGATAACTGCCATCAGCTCCATCCGGTTGTTGGTGGTTTTCTTATAGCCCTGGCTGTACTCCCTCTCATGGAGCTGCCCCTTACTGTCCGTATAATGCAGCACCACGCCGTAGCCGCCCGGCCCGTCCGGGTTGCCGCGGGCCGCGCCGTCGGTGTATATCTTTACAAGCATATTTTCTACTCCTTCACACTCTTTCTGTCCACAATTATAACAGACCTCTCGGTCGGCTGCAAATCTAAATACAAAATCAGAGAGCCACCGCGTTCTGATGCTGCGGCAGCCCTCTGTTCCCCCTCTATAAATGAAAACGTTTCCGGCGCTAATTTTCCGACAATAATTGCAAATATTTTTTATTTTCTTTTGGTGACACTCCCAGAATCGTCATGGCTTCTTCTGCAGAAACTCCCAGGTTCTTTATAATACCTTTAAGATTTTCTGTCAGCACAAAATAACGGCCGCATATCAACCGATATGCAGCCGTCCTTTTCATGTGTAAAATCTGCCTTCCGCTCTCCTTAAATCAGGAAATATTTCAGCAGGAACAGCACAGCCAGTACGTACATGACAATACTGATCTTCTTCTCCTTTGCCTTGCCTGTGGCTACATTCAGCACCACGTAAGAGATAACTCCCATGGAGATTCCCTCGGAAATGCTGTAGAAGAACGGCATAGCCGCGATACAGATAAAGGCCGGAATACCCTCGCCAAAATCGCTGAAGTCAATCAGGCCTACCTGATTTACCATGTAGAAGCCTACTACGATCAGTGCCGGAGCTGTCGCAAAGGACGGGATAGCCAGGAAAATCGGGGAAAGCAGCAGAGCCAGCGCGAAAAGCACCACGGTGGTCATGGCTGTCAGACCGGTTCTTCCGCCCTCGGATACGCCGGAGGCGCTCTCTACGAAGGTGGTGGTAGTAGAGGTTCCCAGAAGAGCTCCTACTGTGGTTCCCACTGCGTCTGCCATCAGCGCGCCCTTGATGTTCGGAAGCTTACCATCCTTATCCAGCATGTCCGCCTTGGAAGCTACACCAATCAGGGTTCCCAGGGTATCAAACATATCCACAAACAGGAACGCGAATACAATGACGATAAACTGGCTGAACGGAATCGCCGTAAAGTTCAGCTTGCAGAAAATCGGCGCCAGACTTGGAATGGAGATCCCTGCAGAAAAATCCGGAAGCAGGTTATAGAAGCCAATCTCCGGATTCGGAACATAAATGCCTGTGAGCTGGCAGATAATACCCAAAATCCAGGTGGCGAGAATGCCCCAGAGAATATTGCCCTTTACGTTCTTAATGACCAGAACAGAAGTGATCAGAACGCCTAAAATCGCCAGGAATACGGTAATTCCCACGTCATGCATGGTGCCTCCCTCTACGGCGTCCAGGGAGAAGAACTCCACCAGAGTCGCTCCGCCCACAACGATCTTGGCGTTCTGCAGTCCGATAAACGCGATAAAGAAGCCGATACCTACGGATACGGCCTTTTTCAGGTTAGTCGGAATGGAGTTGAAAATCGCCTCACGGATATTGAACAGAGACAGCAGGATGAAAATCACACCCTCCACAAATACGGCTGCCAGAGCCGCCTGCCACGGATATCCCATACCGATGACTACCGTATATGCAAAATAAGCGTTCAGTCCCATTCCGGGCGCCAGCGCAAACGGATAATTTGCGAACAGAGCCATGCATACCGTACCGATCACCGCTGCCAGAACCGTCGCAGTGAAAATCGCTCCCTGATCCATTCCCGTTGCACCAAGGACACTGGGATTCACTGCCAGGATATACGCCATGGTCATAAATGTGGTGATACCTGCCAGAATCTCCGTTTTCACTGTGGTATGATTCTCTTTCAGTTTAAACAACTTTTCTAACATTGTTTCCCTCCTAATATCTTGTAGTGTACAAAGAACACAGTTACAAGTGTAACATAAATACGCGTTCCGGTAAACTGTTTTTATCAGGAAGGGCCGCTTTTCACGGTCAAAAGACCGGAATCTCCCCCCGGCAGATCCCGATCTTCCTGTTCCGGTATTCTCTCAGATAATGATGCACACCAGTCCGCCGGTGCTTTCATTTACAATCTTCTGCATGGTATCCTGAAGCTTCACCTGGCTTTCATCCCCGATCTGATAAATCTTGCTGCGGATGCCGTCCTCTACCAGCTCCTCCACGGACTTGCCAAAAATATTCGTATTCCAGATTCCTTCCCCGCTCCCGGCGCTGTCCTTCAGATAGGTAATCAAATCCTGGGCCTGTGTCTCATTTCCTACGATAGGAGCAATCTCGGTCTCAATGTTGGCCCGGATCAGGTGGATACTGGGAGCTACAGAACGGATTTTTACGCCGTACTTGCTCCCCTGGTGAATCAGCTCCGGCTCCTCCAGGGTGATTTCCGCCTTCTCCGGCAGCATGACGCCATAGCCCTTTTGCCGCACTGCCTGAAGCGCCGTCTCCGCCTTCTCGTACTCCCGTTTCATCCGGGACAGCTCTTTCAAAAGGGCTATCAGCTCATATTCGTCCGGAATCTCACTGCCGGTCAGCTCGCCCAGCAGCTCGTAATAATATTTCTCATCCACATCGAGCTGCACCCGGGCGCTGCCTCTGTCCAACCGCACCTCCTTAAGCACAGCCCGCTGAATATACGCGCTGTCCAGCTCCAGATTCTCCTGCTTCATATCCCGGATAGTCTGAAGGCGCTCCGCCATTTCCCGGATATGGGCAATCATATCCTGCCTGATTTTATGCTCCGGCGGCAGCATTTCCGTCCAACGGGGCGCGAAAAATTCCACGCGCACCAGCGGGAACGCGTAGAGAAGCTGGGTCAGAATCTTCGTCACATCCTCCTTTTTAAGCTGCGCGCAGTTCACCGGCAGCACCGCCACGCCGTATTTCTCCTGCAGGGCAGCCGCCTCCGTGGTCACGGGCTCGCTGTAGGGCTTTTCCGAATTCAGCAGAATCAGGAACGGCTTCCCGAGGTTCTTAAGCTCCGCCACGGTCCGCTCCTCCGCCTCTATGTAATTGGCCCGGGGAATGTCGCCAAAGGAACCGTCGCAGGTCACCACGATTCCCACCGTGGCATGCTCGGCAATCACCTTCCTGGTCCCTATCTCCGCGGCTTCCGAAAATGGAATCTCTTCATCCATCCAGGGTGTCTTCACCATGCGCTCGGCCCCGTCCTCGATATGCCCCTCGCTTCCGGGCACCAGAAAACCCACGCAGTCAATCATCCGAAGCTTCATTTCCACATCCTCGGAAATCCGCACGCTGGCCGCTTCCTTGGGAATAAATTTGGGCTCCGTGGTCATAATCGTCTTGCCCGCCGCCGACTGGGGCAGTTCATCCCGGGTTCTGGTCCGTTCATGCTCATCCGCTATCCCCGGCAGCACGCACAGATCCATAAAATGCTTGATAAAGGTGGATTTTCCGGTCCGCACCGGCCCCACCACCCCCAGATAG
>CAKROP010000114.1 GCA_934373375.1 uncultured Anaerosacchariphilus sp. | reverse complement strand
CGCCCGTGGTGTCCTTGTCGATGCGGTGGACGATGCCTGGCCGCAGCACGCCGTTGATGCCGGACAGATCGCCCTTGCAATGATACACGAGGGCATTGACCAGCGTACCCGTGTAATGACCGGCCGCCGGATGCACCACCATGTCTTTGGGCTTATTAATGAGAATCACATCGGAATCCTCATAGAGAATATCCAGAGGAATATCCTCCGGCAGAATCTCCGGTTCCTCCGGTTCGGGAATCGTAAGCTCGATCGCGGCCCCTGCCACCGTCTTCGCGCTGGCCTTGACCGGTTTTCCATTCATTTGCACGCTGCCATCCTTCAGAAGCTTCTGCAGATAAGAGCGGGTAATATCCGGCAATTGTTCTGCCAGATACTTATCAATCCGAACACCTGCGTCCTCCGGACTCACCGTAAGCCGCTGTAATTCATTTTCATTCATGCTTCTTTTTCAGGCTTAAAAAGCCCAGCTCCTCATCCTTGTATACAAAGAGAATCAACACGGCCAGCAAAATCGCGCCCGCAGTCACATAACAGTCGGCCACGTTGAAAATCGGAAAATCAATCAGTTTGAAATACAGGAAATCCACCACATAGCTCTGAGCCATCCTGTCAATCAGATTGCCCACCGCACCTGCGCCAAGCAGGACGCCTACCACGCGCAGCGGCAGATATTTCTTATTCTCCGGCATACGGTTGTAATAAAAGGCCAGCACCACCAGCACCAGGGCGGTACAGAGCAGGAAAATGAACTTCTGCCCCTGCAGAATTCCAAAAGCGGCGCCCCGGTTTTCCAGGTAGTGCAGCTCAAATACGCCGTCCCAGATTACAAAAGGCTCCTGATTCATCAGATATTTCACTGCCAGCAGCTTCGTCCACTGATCCAGGGCAACGAGAAGCACTGCCGTCACAATGCCAATCAGATTATATTTCGTCTTTTTATTCATGTCTTTCTTCCCCTATACGATTGACTCGCCCAAAATCCACCGAATCGCCTCCAGAAGCTCCTCATCTGTCAGCGTCCGATCCACAAAGGCGTCTCCGATATGCCGCAGCAGCACAAATTTGATACTGCCTGCGTCCATCTTTTTATCCGATTTGGTCGCCTTTAAAACCTCCCCGGCAGAAAGTCCATCCGTCCGCACCGGAAGGCCGAATTCTTTCAGACCTTCACAGATATAGACCAAATCTTTCTCGGAAATCAATCCCTGCTTCCAGGACAGATATGAGGCCGCCGCTGTTCCAATGGCCACACATTCCCCATGGGACATGCTGAAATTCTTCAGCTTTTCCACCGCATGTCCGATGGTATGACCGAAATTCAGGAGCGCGCGTTCGCCCTGCTCAGTAGGATCCTGTTCCACCACCGCACGCTTTACCTTGCAGCTCTCCTCAATCATCGGAAGCAGAAAATCCATATCGTGCTCCCGGATAGCCCGCTGGTTTTCCAGCAGCCACTGAAAATACTCCCCATTCTTAATCAGGCCATGCTTCAGAATCTCTCCCATACCGGAAGCAAACTGCCGCTCCGGAAGGGTCTTAAGCACCGCCGGGTTGATGTATACCAGCCTCGGCATATGGAATGCGCCGACCATATTTTTGTAGCTGTCGAAATCTACTCCGGTCTTGCCGCCGATACTGCTGTCCACCTGGGATAACAGCGTGGTGGGAATCTGGATAAAGCCGATACCGCGCAAATATGTCGCCGCAGTGAAGCCGGTCAGATCACCTGTTACGCCACCGCCCAGGGCTACCAGCATGTCCTTGCGGTCATAATGCTTCTCGATCAGATAGGCGTAGACCCGGCGCACCGTATCCAGTGTTTTATACTCCTCGCCTGACGGAATCGTGTAGAGATCCACAGTATCTGTCACCTTCAAAAGCTCAGCCCGCACCGCTTCCCCGTAAAGCTCTCCGGCCTTCGCGTCCGCCACAATACAAAGCTTCCGACCTTCCACTCCCAGGGTCTTTACCTGCTCGCCAAGCTTCGTAAAATCCGCTTTCAGGATAATATTATAACAGAACTTCCCATCCTTTCGAACCGGAAGCACGCGCATATTTTCGTCCATATCGATGTCCTCCATCTTCTGTCTCTCAGATATATCTCCACAGGGTCACATATTCCCGGCCTTTCTTTGACTGGCCTCCCGTTCCCTGAAACCGGAACCGTCCCATGCCCCGCACGGATACCAGATCGCCTTCTTTGGGTTCATAACCGTTAGATGTGACTAATTTACCGTTTACAAAGACCTTGCCGCCCTCGATGAGTCCGGTCAGGCTGCTGCGGGAAGCATTGAAGGCCAGCGCCAGCAGCTTGTCAAGCCTTACCGACGCCACCGTACCGCCCACCTCTTTGTATTTAGGCTCATAGTGAAAGTCTTCCGCTTCCACCTGCTCCACATAGACGCTTGTGTGCCGGATCCGGGTCAGATTTTCCCGGATAAAATCCGCCATCCGTTCCAGGCAGAACAGATAAGCCGCGTCGTCTTCTACGAGAATATCCCCCAGGCAGGTTCGTTCCAACCCCAGATTCAAAATTGCCCCCAGATAATCCCGATGATTTAAGCTTTCCGCAAACTTCGCGTTCAACGGCGTGATTTTCAGGCAGCAAATCGGATAATCAGCATAAAAGACAGGAGCCTCAGGACGAAATACCGCTATCTGACGCTCCGCCAATTCATAGCCGCCGAAGCTCTCCATCTCCAGATAGGAGAATTCCGAACGCAGGCTCTGAAAAATATTCAATTCATTTAGATTCAGAAAGTCGGAAAATACAGCAATTCCGCGCTGATAGGCCGTACGGGCCAAATCCCGGAAATGCTTTTCCAGCTGTTGTTCTTCTCTTGTCATCATTACTTATTATACACAGACGGAAGATCCAGGGAGCCGCTTAAAATATCCTGCAGATCACCGGAGATATCCACATTCTTCGGCGTAACCAGGAAAATGTAACCTGACACCTTCTGCAGATGACCGCCAATGGCATAACAACCGCCGGAGGTAAAATCAATAATCCTCTGAGCTACATCCACATCCAGTCCCTCAAAATTCAGGACTACAGTGCGGTTGCTGAGCAGAGTATCCATAATCTCCAGAGAATCCTCGTAGCTGGTCGGCTTAATCACACAAACCTCCATGCCGTTGCCACTTCTTCTCTGGGCCTGTCGAATCGGAGTTACCTTGGCAGATTTTGCGGAAGCAGCATCCTCCGGAAAATCATCCTCTGCGTCCTCGTCCTTCTTTTTCTTAAAAATGCTTTTCTTAGGCTTATCGTCGTAGTCGTCCTCGTAGTCGTAATCATCCTCATAATCGTCGTACTCGTCGTCACCGCCGAGCTTCATGACATCCAGAAATTTATCGATTACACTCATACCGCTGTCTCCAATCTATTCTTTTAGATATTGTAATTTCTTTCTCCGAAAATGCCTGTCCCCACGCGCACCATGGTAGCGCCCTCTTCGATAGCTACCTGATAATCGCCGGTCATGCCCATAGACAAGACATCCATAGATACATTATCAATATTTTTGTTCCTGATGTCAACAGATAATTGCTTTAATCTGGAAAAATGTACCCGGTTCTCCTCCGGATCTTCCACATAGGGCGCTATGGTCATCAGCCCTTTTATCTGAATGGACGGAAGCTTGGCGATTTCACGCACCAGACCTTCCGTTTCCTCCAAAGTGACACCGAACTTGCTTTCCTCACCGGCTACATTGACTTCGATAAGCACCGGAACCGTGACGCCTTTCTTCTCGCCCTCTTCACTGATGGTCTCTGCCAGCCGCATAGAATCTACGGAATGAATCAGGCAGGCTTTGTCCACCACATATTTGACCTTATTGCGCTGCAGATGGCCGATCAGGTGCCAGTGAATATCTTTCGGCAGCACCTCGTATTTGTCCACAAGCTCCTGCACCTTATTTTCCCCGAAATCCCGTGTGCCGCCCGGAAGCAGTTCCTCAATCATGGACACGGGCTTGGTCTTGCTGACCGCAATCAGGGTCACCTCATCCCGGGAACGTCCCGCGCGCGCGCATGCCTCGCATATATGCTTCTCTACCTCTGCAAGATTTTCCACTACCATACTCATATTTTGCTCCTCCTGGTATATCCTAATAAATTACCTGATCCTCCGTGACAGTCGCAGCGTTCAGCACTATCCGATCGTACACGGACAGTCCGAAGCTGGTTCCCTCTTTCACAATACTGTACTCCTCATTTTCGTAGAGAACCTCCACCCGGCGGAAAATCGTGTAACCCTTGTTAATATTGTAGACGCCTGTAAGCTTCGCGGTCTGCCCCACCTGATAGGTTTCCGATGAATCTGTCTTCACCAGCAAATCACCGCTCACAAGCTTCTTCTTGGAAGTGCTGAAGCTCTCCTCTTCCGGATCCACATAGGCATTTTCTTCATCCTGATCGTAAATCGTACAATTCACAAACTGCGCCGTCACTGTGCCGTCCTCTCCGGTCACCTGCTTCATGAAGCCGGTGTCATTTTCCACCTTGGTCAGATAAGCTGCCGGAATCACATAGAAATCCTTCTCCGTAATGGCAGTCTTCGGAATCTTCAGGCCTGAAGTCTCGTCCCGCAGCACCTCAAAGCTCAAATATCTCTCATTTGCGTAGCGCACCATGGAATTTACAAAAGAAAGCACGCCATAAGCCTGTCCGTCCCGATATTCCACAGTCACAGAAGGCCACACCGCCTCCCCGTCCTTATCAAACTGTATCTGTATGTAGGTGGTTCCCTGTGTTACCGTACCGTCCTCCGCAGTCCGCTGATTGGCCTGCATCTTATCCAGAATATAGCCTTCCATCTCCGCGTCCAGCGGAAATACCAGCTTCCAGTTTTCGTCCGTCACCAGCTTATAGGCCGGATCCCCGGAGCTGACCAGTTCATTGGTCCGCAGATTCTGCCGCTGATATTTTGTCTCGTCAAACCAGTCCGCATTCAGATCATCGAGGCTGGCATCCTCATAGCCGTCTATATAATACTCCACCACTCCGGCCGTGGCCGCGTTGTACCGCGTGAACAGGGCGCTGTTGTCATCTGCAGCGCTGTCCAGCTTGTCAATCATATTCTGGTTGACAAGCTCCAGAATCGTGCTGTCTACATTCGTTTTAAAATTGTATACACTGTCAAATTCCATATCAGAAAAACTGCTCATATAAGTGCTGATCTGCGAACGAAGCTCTGTATAATCCTCTTCACCCAAGCTGATGTCTCCTGCGTTTTCCTGCAAAATATCTGCCATTTTGCCGCTCTCATCCAACGTATAGACCGTCGAGAGCACCGACACCTTCTCACTTTCCGACGCGTAATAATTGATATAACCGGTCTTTTCCGTAGAATATACCTGCTCCGTCCGCAGGGCAATACCCGTATAACGGTAATCCGTCGCAAGATTTCCCTCTATGACCTCATACCCGGAGATATGCGTCGAAGTAAAATACATATAAATACAGATAATCAGATAGATGGCAATGAACCCGAAGAAGACAACACCCACATTCAGGGTCCGCCCCATTCTGACTACCTTTTTTCTCTTTTTTCCGGTTTTTGCCACCAGTCAATTTCCTCCATACTTAACGAGAGGACACCCTGAAAACAGGGCATCCTCTTATGTATTGTGCAGAAATAAAATCATTTAACTAACAGGAAATGATAACCTGCTCTTTCGCGAATTCAGGAAGCTGGTTCTCTTCAACGGAAATGCTCAGGCAGAAGTCTACCTTGAACTGCTCGCTGATGGCATTCAGCTGAGTCAGCGCGTCTGTCAGATCCTCTCCCTCCAGATGGGCGATTTTCAGAAAGCTGTCCAGATACATCTGCTCCAGGTCGTAATCCTGTGAAATAATACCACAGATAAAACCGATGAACTCATCACAGTTCTTAAGCGGATAATCAGCTACATTGATAAGACGAACCTTGTTGTCAAGCTCATGCATATGCTTGGTATTCTTATCCAGATATACGATGTTGCCTGACGCTGTCTTAATCTGGTTGTTTACTCTGTCCAGCAAATGCTTTGTCTTTCCGTCTCCCTTACTTCCTACAATTAACTGCACCATAGCCGTGTCCTCCTTGGTTTTCCCATTTTTCTTTTAAAGGCTGTTCGATCCTTTTTAGATAATAACAGTATAGTCGATCTGCCCTAAAAACACAACTATTATTTACTTTTTTTCCGACTAATTATACAATCTAGTTATATAATTCTCTCCATTCCATATCGCCACGGTCCAGAGCCTTGATCAGAAGCTCCGCGGTAGCCAGATTGGTAGCCAGCGGAATGTTATACATATCGCAGAGCTTTACCACGTTATTCACATCCGGCTCATGCTGCTTGGGATTCAGCGGGTCCCGCAGAAAGATTACCAAATCCATCTGGTTATGCTCAATCTGTGCCGCGAGCTGCTGCTGTCCGCCCAGATGACCCGCCAGATACCGGTGTACATTCAGATTCGTAACCTCCACAATCAGTCTGCCGGTGGTACCCGTCGCATAGAGTTCATGCTTACTGAGAATTCCTCTGTATGCAATACAGAAATTCTGCATCAGTTTTTTCTTTGCATCATGTGCGATTAATCCAATGTTCATAGGAACACCCCCAAAGTTAGTATTTTTTCGGCTGCAAACCGACATTTAGCACAAATCCTATGGCCATAAACAGCGTCAAAAGCGATGTCAGTCCATAGCTCACAAAGGGCAGCGGGATTCCCGTATTCGGGAAAATCCCCGTCGCGACGCAGATGTTGACAAAACTCTGAAACCCGATATAGCCAGCCACTCCGCAACAGATCAGCGTACCCGAAAAATCTCGTGATTTCTTACCAATCCAGATACATTCTATCACAATTAACGCCAATAGTAAAATAATTGTTGCACAACCGATAAATCCAAGCTCCTCCCCGGCCACCGCAAAGATAAAATCCGTCTGGGGCTCAGCAATGAAACTGCCGTTCTTTACAGAAGAAACCA
>CAKROP010000113.1 GCA_934373375.1 uncultured Anaerosacchariphilus sp. | reverse complement strand
TCGGCGTATCATATTCATCCACAATGATGATCGGCGCAATTCCATAATGCTTATGAAGCATTGCGGACAAATCAAGCAGTGCCGATGCCAATTCTACTTCGTTCGCCGCACCGCCAGCCAGTTTCTCATAGATTTTCCTGCTGTACTCATCGCATTTGTCACTGTTCCACAGTTCCTCATGGCGCTGTGTTTCCTTCGCAAAAATATCCCGGATGGCCGCAAACGTTTCTTCCCAGGTATTGAATTTCACATCCTTAAAGGTCAGGAAAATCACCGGATATTTTCCCTGGTAATTCCGATATTTCTGACCGCAGGACCAAATCTTTTTATTCCGGAAATAAACAGAGGTATCCCGGTCACTTTTCTCGAAAAACGTGCGCAGCATGTCCATATTCAGGGTTTTACCGAAGCGACGCGGCCTGGTAAATAACGTCACCATTGGCCGCTCATCGATAAAATCTTTCAGCATCATGGTCTTATCAATATAATAATATTCCGATGACGCCAGGCAATAATTGGATACACCAATGGGAAGCGGGAGTTTCAGAGCCCGCTCTGTTTTTCGGTACGCGCCCGTCCTGATTCGCTGATCCGTCGGCTTTTCCGTATCAGCCGGAAGCAGCCAGCGCCTGCCTTCTTTTTTTGCTGCGATGATCTTCCCTTCTTTACAAAGAGTCGAAACTCTTCGCTCCGTTATATTCCAGCGCTCTGCCGCCTCTCTTACCGTAATCATTCCCGCCATATGGTAATTCCTCCATGCACGATTTTATATCTATAGCATATTTGAGGTAAAGAACTTTGTCAATTAGTTTTTGGAATAATGTCAAATAAATTTGATATTGTTCTTTTTCATTTCGTTTCCTGTAACAATTTCTTTTTTCTGCATTTTCTTCATACACTACAGCAAGAGTTACTTCGGTGGTTTCCCATGAAAAAATCCTTCCTCTTTATCCTTTTCCTTTCCACGTTTTTAACAGCGGCTCTGCTTCTCACCCGCTCCTGTCTGCACAGTGCGGACACAGCTTCCTCTGACGCGGCCTTCGAGGCCTTCACCGCCGACCTGTTCCGGGAGTCTGTCACGGGCAGCACGCTGACGCTTCATTATACGTTGGCTGATCCGGCAGCTTACGGGATTCGTAAATTTCCGATTTCCTATGGCTCTTACTCGGAGGAGTCCAAAGCCCAATCAGCTGCCGCCCTGGAAAATGCATTCGCTGCCCTGTCAGAATTTCCGCAAAGCGAGCTTTCTTATGTCAACCAATTGGAGTGGGACATTCTGAACACGCAGATTCCCCGGGAGCTTGCACTGCTTCATTTTCCTTATTATGAAGAAGTTTTCAGTCCCTTGCTGGGCGTACAGGTGCAGCTTCCTGTACTGCTGGCAGAGTATGCGTTTGATTCGGAAGAAGATGTAGACGTCTACCTGCGGCTGCTGGCGAAGACGGACGCGTATTTTGCGGAATTGTGCGAATATGAAAAGGAGAAGGCTCAGGCCGGGCTTTTTATGACGGATGAAAGCGCCGACGCGGTGATTGCGGGATGCCGGGATTTTCTAAATGGGATACAATTCAACAACACCAACCAAAGTAATATAAATCAGAACAAGCCTGAAAACATAGCCGCCACCGATATTGACTCTGTCCAAAGTTCCAATGAGATCCTCGGCACACCTGAGGAAGGCTCCGAGGCAGTCATCAAACATTTTTTGGCAGCCAGCTTCTCCGAACGTCTTATGGAACTTTCTCAGAAGATCCATCTTTCTGACCGCCAGTACTCATATTATGTAAACCTCAACCAGCAGATGCTCGAAGCACACGTTTTCCCTGCCTACGCTCACCTAATCAAAACCCTTTCTTCCCTGAAGGGCTCCGGTACGAACCCTCGGGGCCTGGCCCACTACCCGGAAGGCCGCGCCTACTATCAGGCTCTTATAGACGCTGTGGTCGGCTCCGGCCGCACCCTGCCCGAAATCCGCGATCTCATCGACCGCCAGCTCCTGACTGATGTGCGTCAGATGGCTGATCTGGTCAAAAACCGTCCGGAGCTGCTGACGGATATTCCCCGCACCACCACGGTCCGGGAACCGGAGCAGATTCTCGTAGAGCTGCAAGCCCGGATGCAGGCTGATTTTCCTGCCGCCGATGCAAATGCCCATACTGGCGCGGATACCGACAATTCCGCCTCCTCTATTCCCATTTCCGTCAAGTCTGTCTCCCCGTCCCTGCAGGAACATACGAGCCCTGCCTTCTACCTGACGCCGCCCCTGGACGCCATGCGGGACCATGTCATCTACATCAATCCTGCTGCTGACTATGACCCGCTGACCCTTTTCACCACCCTGGCCCATGAAGGCTTCCCCGGTCATCTCTACCAGACACTCTCCGAGCAGACCTCTCCGCAGCACCCGGTCCGCAGCCTCTTCTATTTTGGCGGCTTCGTGGAAGGCTGGGCCACCTACGCAGAACGCCTGTCCTACCGCTATGCCGGTCTGGATCCGGATATGGCCGACCTCTTAGCCGCCAACTCCTTCTTCCTGCTGGGCCTCTATGCCCGCTCGGACGTGGGCATCCACTATGAAGGCTGGACCCCTGCGGAAATGAATTCCTTCTGGAACGGCTACGGCATCACCGACGCCGATGCCCTTGCTGAAATCTACCAGGCCATCCGGCAGGATCCCGCCAATTACCTGAAATATTATCTGGGCGCCGTGGAAATTCTGGAACTGAAAAAAGAAGCGGAAGCTACCCTTGGCGCACAGTTTTCACTGAAGGATTTCCACAGCTACCTGCTCCGCACCGGCCCCGCTCCTTTTTCCATTCTCCACTCTTACCTGCCCGCCTGGACAGCTACGGATTAGTCTTATCTAACTGTTAAATGCCATTTTTCCCGCCAGCCACACACTGACCGCGATCCCCGCCACCGTTGCCAGCAGCGCCCCCGGCAGCGTGTAGCGGGTTTTCTTCACCTTCGCTGCCATAAAATAGATGCTCATAGTATAGAAGACCGTCTCCGTGCACCCCATCATAATGGACGCCGCCAGCCCCACATAGCTATCCGTACCGTACTCCTTAAAAATATCCAGCGCCAGCCCTGTGGCCGCCGAAGCAGAGAACATCCGCACGATAGCCAGCGGCAGAAGCTCCGACGGGAAATGCACCTTTTCCGTCAGACCGCCCAGCAAACCCGCCAGGAAATCCAGGAAGCCGGAAGCCCGCAGTACTCCGACAGCCACCATCAACCCCACCAGTGTCGGCAGAATCTGCACCACCGTCTTCAGTCCGTCCTTTGCCCCTTTTACAAAATCATCGTACACCGGCCGCTTCGCGGCCAGCCCCTCCGCCACCACATAAAAAATCAGAAAGGGCACAATAAGATCCGATATGTAGAGCATGATCCGTATCATTTTCTCACCCCCTGTCCATCAGCTTACAGAATACTGCCGCCGCCACGGCGCTGATCAGTGTCGCCACCAGAGACGGCGCCAGAATCGCCGCCGGGTTCACACTGCCGTACTGACTCCGGTATGCGATAATATTCACCGGAATCAACTGCAGGGACGCGATATTCAGCACCAGAAAGGTACACATTTCGTTGCTGGCCGTCCCTTTTTTCTGCGCCTGCTGTCCGGTCTTCCGTCGTTCCTCCTCCAGATCGCCCAGCGCCTCCATGGCCCTCAGTCCCGCCGGCGTCGCTGCCCAGCCAAGCCCAAAGATATTGGCAATCACATTGGTGGTGATATATTCCCGCGCCGGGTGCTCCCTGGGCAGTCTTGGAAACATAACGTTCATAAAAGGGGCAATCGCCCGGGACGCCCGCCTTATGACGTCGCTCCTCTGGGCAATTTCCATCAATCCCACCCACAATGCCATAATTCCTGCCATGGTGATACACAGCGTTACTGCCTCGCCTGCCGATTCCAGCGCCGCTTCCGTCAATTCCGGCAGTCTCCCCTGCAAGGCTCCGTAAACAATTCCCAGCATCAGCATGGCCGCCCAAAGATAATTCAGCATGGCATCTTCTCCCGTTTTTTATCAATATATTACCCAAACTTTCCATTTATGGAAATTTCTTTGCTTTTCTTGATTTCGGTCCCAAATTTTTTTTATTTTATCCTTTTTTTATGATTTTTTAGCAATTTATTCATTAAAATATCATTAAGAAATGTATTTTCCTATTGGAATCTTATGGTTTTTTTGTTATAATGTTGGAATCAAGTGTTACCATTAAATTAAGGAGGAGAAGCAATGAAGAACACCGGAGTGGTCAGAAGACTGGATGAACTCGGACGTATCACGCTTCCTATGGAATTACGAAAAGTATTCGGAATTGAAGAACGCGATTCTCTCGAGATCTATGTTGAAGATGACAAAATTATTTTAAAAAAGTATGCACCGACGGATATTTTCACAGGAGACCGAGATGATCTTATTGAATTCCATGGTAAAATGGTTTCCAAAAAGTCAATTGAAGAATTGGCGAAAAAAGCCAACTTGATCTAATAATATTTATCGGCTAACAAAAACCGGAAGCCCAATGATGGGTCCCCGGTTTTTTTATTTTGTCCGATTAGTTATCGCTATCTTCCAGCAGCGCCTGATAAATATCCCGCTTGGACACGCCCCGGTCCTTGGCCGCCAGCCGCATGGCCTCTTTGCGCAGGACGCCCTGCTGCTCATACAGCGCCACGTGCTCGGCAATGGTCATCTGCTCCCAGGCCTCCTGCTTCTCTTTTTCCATTTCTTCCCGGCTCCGACCCTCAATAACCAGCACGCACTCGCCTCTGGGCGCCTCCGCCTCATAGTGGCGGATGGCTGCCTCCAGATCTGTCCGGAAAATGGTCTCATGCTTCTTTGTCAGCTCCCGGCATACCGAGATCCGCCGATTTCCCAGGGTATCGCGAAGCTCCCCGAGAGTCTTCCGCAGCCGATGGGGCGCTTCATAGATAATCATCGTCCGCGTCTCGCTTTTCAGCTCCTCCAGCACACTCTGACGCTCCTTCTTATCCGACGGCAGAAAGGCCTCAAAAGCAAATCTCCGCGTCCCCAGTCCCGACAGCGTCAGCGCCGTCACACAGGCGCAGGCTCCCGGCAGCACCGTTACGGTAATACCTGCCTCCGCGCACATTTTCACCAGCTCCTCGCCCGGATCCGAGATACCCGGCATGCCGGCGTCCGTGATCAACGCAATATTTTTGCCCGCCCGCAGCTGCTCCACCAGCTCCCGGCCTTTGTCGAACTTATTGTACTCATGATAGCTGGTCATGGGCGTATGAATTTCAAAATGATTCAGAAGCTTGATGCTGTTGCGGGTATCCTCCGCCGCAATCACATCCACCTCTTTTAAGATACGCAGCACCCGAAAGGTGATATCCTCCAGATTGCCGATCGGGGTGGCGCACAGATATAACGTTCCCTGCATCTTTTCTCCTTAATACCCGTAAATATCGTAAATCTCATCCATATAGACGCCTGGCTCCCTGTATACAATCAGCGGCTTCTCCACAGTCATCCGGGAGCGCCCGCCCCGGCAGGCCTCCAGAAGCATCATATTGGGCTCCTTGTCCACGTAAGGATAGACTAACTGCATCCGTTTGGGCTCCAGCTTATACTTCACCAGTGTAGTTATAATTTCCGCAAGCCGAAAGGGTCTGTGTACCAGATAAAAGCGTCCGCCGGGCCGCAGCACCTTCGCCGCCTCCCTGGCCACATCCTCGAAGCTGCACAGAATCTCATGGCGCGCGATGGCTTTGGGCAGCTCCGGATTCACGATGCCGTGACTGCCCGTCATGTACGGCGGATTGCAGGTCACCACATCAAAAGAAGCCGCCCCGAAGATCGAAGCCGCTTCCTTTATATCACCCTGGATAATGGAAACGGAATCCGAAAGATCATTTAACTCCACGCTTCGCCTGGCCATATCCGCGCTCTCTTCCTGAATCTCCAGCCCGGTAAAATCACGCCCCGGTGTCTTGCCCCGAAGCAGAATCGGTATTATCCCCGTGCCGGTTCCCAGATCAAGCGCCCGCTCACCCGACTTCACCTTCGCGAACCCGGACAGCAGCACCGCATCCATGCCAAAACAAAACTTACTCGGATTCTGGATAATCTGATAGCCGTTTCGCTGCAGATCGTCCAGCCGTTCTCCATCCTTTAACTTAATTGTCATCCAGCTTTGATTTCCTCTCCTGCTTTTCCAGGGCCTCCAGCTTCTTCAGTTCCTTATCAGCCGCTCCGCCTTTGTCGCCCTTATCGCCCTTCTTTCTTCTCGGGCGGAACTTCAGCTCCTCCACCGGATATTCCCGGATCTCCTTCTCGTCGCCCTCGACGGTCACGATGACCTTTACCTTCTGGCGCAGCACGTTGACGCTCTGCACCTCGCCCTTCAGTCCGTCGGCTGTGGTCACGTAATCCCCCAGTCCCGGCAAATGGCTGTTCAGCTCCTCGTAGGTCTCCTGCTCATGCTTCAGGCAGCACATCAGTCTGCCGCATACGCCGGAAATCTTCGTAGGGTTCAGGGACAGGTTCTGCTCCTTGGCCATCTTGATGGACACCGGCACGAAATCAGACAGGTGGGTATGGCAGCACAGAGGTCTGCCGCAGATGCCGATACCGCCTAAGATCTTAGTCTCATCCCGGACTCCGATCTGCCGCAGCTCAATACGGGTACGGAACACACTGGCCAGATCCTTGACCAGCTCACGGAAATCAATACGTCCGTCCGCGGTAAAATAAAATAATACTTTGTTATTATCAAAGGTATATTCCGCCTGGATCAGCTTCATTTCCAATCCATGCTTCTTAATCTTTTCCTGGCAGATTTTAAATGCCTCTTTTTCCTTGAAGCGGTTGGCCGCCTCTCTTGTATCATCCTCCTGGGTCGCAATCCGGATGACCGGCTTCAGGGGCTGGATAATCTTCTTATCCTCCACCTCTTTGGTGCCCACTACCACATATCCGTACTCCACGCCTCTGGCGGTCTCCACAATCACATGCTTTCCCTTGG
>CAKROP010000112.1 GCA_934373375.1 uncultured Anaerosacchariphilus sp. | reverse complement strand
CGTGGAGCACATCTGTCAGGCTCCCAACGTGGCAGAAGGCTATCGTTTTTCCAAAGCCATGAAAAGCCTGGCTTTTATCAGCATCGATGATATCCAGGACATTTATCTGCCCATGGGGTTTTCCCAGTTCAAAATTGAGGGCCGTGGCCTCGGCAGTGCCCTGATTTTGGAGTTCCTGCTCTACTACATGACGAAGCCGGAGCATCAGTTGGAAGTCAGAGAAGAGATTTATCTGGATAATATGCTGGATCTTTTTTAAAGAAAACTCCGTTTCAATCAAAAGGTTGGACAGGAACGCTTTGATTTCCGCCTAGAAAAGATCGCGGAGCTGCTGAGAAGAGCGTAAAAGGAGAAAAACAAAAGAGGTTATACATGGATACATTTATAATGCTGGAGGAATTGCTGGAGCAGGATCAGTTTGAATTATTGCCAGCAAAAGAGGGCGATGCGGAGCGCAGGTTGGTTTATCTGATGAACGACGCCGTGGAGAGCTTTCTGGTATTTCGCACCGCGGCGCTGACCGGCCATTATCTGGAGGATTATGAGGGAGCGTTGACCTGGTCCATGAGCCGGGACGCGGCCAGGTATGTGCTGGTGGTCCGGCAGGGCGATAACGCGGTGACATTGCTGTTTGAAAACCTGGATCTGGAAGTACATCTCTACAATTATGGAGAAATCGCGCATTTCTGGGTGCCTGGATATGAATATCTGCGGCAGCTGGAATATCGGATTGCGATTCTCCGGGATAAATGCGAATATCTGGGGCCGGAATATTGTACCCCGGAAGAGCAGCGACTGGCGCATCTGGCCTATTTTCCACCGCTGAATTACTGCTGTTATCCGGCCGTTCCGGAGAAATACATCGTGCCGATTCCGGAACCGTGGAATCCTTCGGAAGAAGCGCTGAACGTTATGGAGGAGCTGGCGCGGGAATGCGGAAATAAAAAGCTGGTGAGGCGGCTAAAGTTTTATCGGAAGCATCCCTGGCCCTTTCTGGCAAAACGGATTGCGGCCATGCTGCATTGCACGGAATGCGAGAATGTGATAGATCTGCTGTCCCGGCGATTGCGGGAAGCCGTGCAGGACTATCCCAGACGTTCCTTCGGAGAAGCAACTGATAATGTAGTAAAACGGCTGGAGCAGCAGGCCGAAGAGCGCAGGCAGGAGCTGGCCGCTCAGGGCATCCGCGCGGAAGTACTGCGCGAGGAACCCTTTACCATCGCACAGGATAATCTGGAATTCCATGTATATCTGATGATCTGGGAGACCAGAGGACGGGAGCGTCGGGTGCGAATTGAGACGATAAAAGAAAACGAGGTAGAAAGAATATGAAATATTTTGAAACGTATCATAAACCACAATTTTCTATGAAAGAATATTTTCTGCCATTTCTGGCGCAGTATGTGATTCTGATGGTGTGCATCATGCTGCACCGGCTTTTCATCAGCCGCGGTCCGTTGCTGGGTCAGGAGGTTCTGTTAGGCGATGAAATAAGCTCGCCGACGGCGGGACGGTTGGTATTCTGCATCCTGGCCTTTGTGTTGGCAGTGGTACTGACCGGAATTGCGTCAAAAAAGGCGAAAGAAGGAGCGGAATATACGCCATTTTTTCTTGGTTTATTTGCAGGCACTTTTCTGTGGCAGTCCATCGGAGAGGATTTATGGAACTTCTCTGTAAATGGTGTAAATTTCGTGCAGCTGGAAAGTGTCAGCGTTTTTCCGATTTTCGTGATTACTGTGTTATTTGTGATTTACGCAGTCAGAAATGGGGCCCTGGACTGGGGCGTCTGGTGCGCGCTCTTCGGCTTTCTGTGCAACTGGCTGGGCCACTATGTGATGCTGGGCACCTACCCCTTCGTGGCGGCATATTTCGAAGAATCTGCATGGAATCAGGGTATCGCCTATGTGAGCGGCGCCGTGCTGGCCGTATTTGGCATCTATCTGGGCGTATGTTCCGCAAAGGATAGGAAGGGACGGCTGTTTGCGTCGATTGTAACGTATATCGCTACGGGGGTGATTGCGTTTGGGATGATGGAAGGATAGTACAGATCCCAAGAGGAATTTTTGAAAAATATAATGGTGTATTTTCGAAAAAAATGATAAGATATAGGACAGAGAAAATAAGAGGTGAGAGAAAATGCGCACGAAGTTGGAAGAATTTTCACAATTACGGGAAAATGAATTTTGGGATGTGGAGCAGATGTCTGAGGAAGAAATTGCACAGGCATTTAAAGTATTGGACGAAAAGATGAACATTATATATCGATTTGTTTTGAGCTATAATGAGTATATCAATATGAGGCATAAGTACTCTGCGGAAGTAGAACAGACCATGATGGAATCACATATTTTGACGGATATATGTGATTCAGAAAACTCTACGGTGACAGGACTTGCCGAATCGTGGGGCAGATCGGTGAGCGCTACCAGTCAGACCGTTCGGAAATTATTAAAGGATGATTTGGTGGTACGGGAGAATTCCAGAGAAAATGGGAAAATATATTATTTGAAGTCTACAGAAAAAGGGGAACGGGTGTCGAATTGTCATAAAAAATACGATACCCTGGATACCATAAAGACGATAAAAAGCCTGATGCACACTTTGACATTTGATGAAATAGAGACGATGTTTAAAGGGCTGGAAGCGTATGTGGAACTTTTAAAACCGACTATAAAATAGAGAGAATGTGCTTGACGCGCTGTAGTGGATAATGCTACAGCGCGAATTTTTTGCAAAAAAATTGCACAAAAATCTTAAGTTATATTTATATAATATGATAATTGACAAAAATAAAATTTATGATTAAATTAGTTTAAGGCCTAAACAATAAAAGAGTTAAACAAAAGGAGGTGAATAAATGTACACGAAAGAATATTTTGATTATATGCTGGAAAGACGGGGAACAAAAAGCAGTCAGTGGGACGGATGTAATGCAAAATTCGGAGAGGATCCCTCCGTAGAGATGCTTCCCATGTGGGTTGCGGATATGGATTTTCGAGTACCACAGGAAATACGGGAATGCTTACATCGCAGAGTGGATACACAGGCCTACGGCTATCGAATCCAAGATCCTGCTTTTTTTGAAGCAATTGTAAACTGGCAGAAAAAAAGGCATAATTGGAATGTAAAATGTGATTGGATTACATTTGTTCCGGGGGCAATTCAGGGATTTATTTATGCAATTCGAAGTTGTACCGCAGAAGGAGATGGAATCATTGTCCAGTCCCCGGGATATTCTCCATTTGCGGAAGGAACAGAGCTGAATAGCCGGAAGGTTGTATACAATCAACTGACAGAAGTAGATGGCAGATGGAAAATAGATTTTGAAGATCTGGAAAAAAAGGTGAAAGATCCGAAAAATAAATTATTGCTGTTATGTAATCCGCATAACCCGGTGGGAAGAGCATGGAGTAAACCGGAATTGGAGAAACTGGGAAGACTGTGCCTGGAAAATGAAGTGGTTGTAGTTTCAGATGAGCTGCATTCTGATTTGATAATCGATAAGACAAAAAAACATCAGGTTATGGCAGCTGTTTCGGAAGAAATATTGCAGAATACCATTACGGTGAATGCACCGAGCAAGACCTTTAACCTGGCTGGTCTACAGACAGCATATACCATTATCGCGAATGAGACATTACGGAAAAAATACCGGGAAAGCGTTGCGGCAGACAGAATTTATAACAATATGAACTGGTTCGGTCCGGATGTTCTCTGCACAGCTTATAATCAATGTGAGCAGTATGTGGATGCCCTGTGCGGATATATCGGTCAGAATATGGAGTATATGGGAGAATTTTTAAAAGAGAATCTTCCTGCTGTAAAATGGAAGAAACCGGAGGCTGCCTATATGGCCTGGGTTGATTTCAGAGGCACTGGAATGTCTGCGGAAGAAATCGAGAACTGTATTGTGAAAATGGCGCATATAGGAGCGGAACTGGGCACCTGGTTTGGCCCGGGTGGAATCGGATTTATAAGATTTAATCTGGCGTGTCCGCATAAAAAACTGGAACAGGCGATGAAACAGCTGAAACAGGCATGCGTGGAAATGCCTGATAGGAAATGACAAATGAGAGGAGAAGAACATGGATGTTTTAAAGGAAAGATGTGAGAAGAATTATGGTGGTGCCGGAATGATTCCGCTGATTGTATTTCTGGGCCTGTATATCGGAGCTGGAATTATATTTTCCATTCAGGGTCTGGAAAAGCCTTTTGGAATTTTGGATAGAAATGCTCCTCTATTGATAGGACTTCTGGTAGCGCTTTTGATTTTTGACAGAAAAGAGAGTATTGCAAGAAAAACACAGCTCTTTTGTGCTTACGCGGGACAGAGCAGTCCGATGCAGCTGACACTGATTCTGCTGCTCAGTGGAGGATTTACGAATCTGGCAGCAGAAATCGGAGGAAAGGAATCGGTGGCAAATTTGGCGATTTCCCTGATTCCAACCAGCTTTATGGTACCGGCTATCTTTGTTTTAGCTGCGGTTATGTCCACCTGTATCGGTACATCCAACGGTACGCTGGCAGCAATCCTGCCCATCGGAGTGGCGATGTGTCAGGGGACAGGCGTAAATATGGCAATCGTAGGAGCTGCTGTTATCTGCGGAGCTTATTTTGGAGATAATCTTTCCTTAATTTCGGATACGACAATTGTAGCAACACAGAGCGTCGGGGCACAGATGAAGGACAAGTTTCGAATGAATCTGGCCATGTCGCTTCCGGCGGGAATTATGGCTACCATAGCTTTCTATATCGCAAGCAGAGGTTCTATTAACGGAAGCTCTCTTGCAGAGGCAGGAGCCTATAATCTGATGACAATTCTTCCGTATCTGGCGGTGCTTGTGATGGCAATCGCAGGACTTGATATTATTTTAGTAATGACACTGGGAATTGTACTTGCAGCAGTAATCGGTATGGTAAACGGTACAGCGTTGATTGATTGTATGAATGCGGTTTCCACAGGAATGTCCAATATGATGACATACTGTATTTTCGCAATGTTGATTGCAGCACTGGTAGGTTTTGTAAGATATTATGGTGGAATTGACTGGTTGATGTGTAAGCTGACAAAACTGGTGAAGGGCAAGAGAAGCTGTGAATATATCTGCTGTATCCTTCCGATGGTTCTTTCCGCAATTATAGCCCATGGCACCATGGCAATCATGATTTCCGGTCCCTTGGTAAAGGAAATGGGAGACCGTCATGGTATTGAGCCGAAAAGAATGGCGGGACTGATGGATATCGGAGGCTGCCTGGGCGTTACCTTTATCCCGCATGCAAGCGGAATGCTTCTGGCTATCGGAGCGACAGGTGCGGAATATTTTGATATTGTCCCCTATCTTTACTATACGATGTTCTTATTGGTTGCAGTTGTTATCGTAGTTCAGTTCAGACTGCTTACGACGAAGAAGAAAGAGCAGGCTGCCTGAAGTGTGTAAGGATAAAATAAGCTAAACGGAATGTGAGCTTCTGTGGTATAATGATTTGTACCTGAAATAAGAGGCTCACATTTTCTTTAATTGTAAAGGAGAACCCAGATGAAATATACAGCGGAATATTTTGATTACATATTGGAAAGAAGAAATACGCGCAGCAGTAAATGGGATGGATGCAACCAGCGTTTTGGAATTGAGCCGGAAGTGGAAATGCTGCCAATGGGGGTGGCAGATATGGATTTTCGGGCGCCTCAGGAAGTAATTGATACACTGATGGAGCGTGTGAAGATGCAGGCATACGGCTATAGTATAAAGCCGGATTATTTTTATGAGGCCATTATACGCTGGGTAGAGCGAAGATATCATTGGAAGATAAAAAAAGAGTGGATTTTAAATACGCCCGGAGTAATCCCGGGATTTATCGTAGCCATTCGAACTTTTACCGAGCCGGGAGACGGAATTATCATTCAGCCCCCGGTCTATATGGCGTTCAGTGATGGCGTAAAAAAGAATGATAGGAAACTGGTGGACAATCCGTTGATTGAAAAAGACGGAGAATGGTATATGGACTTTGAAGATCTGGAAAAGAAAGTGAAAGATCCGGATAATAAAATGATGATACTCTGTAATCCCCACAATCCCATCGGCCGTGCATGGACAAAAGAAGAATTAGAAAAAGTGGGAAATCTCTGCGCGGACCATGGAGTGCTTTTAATATCTGACGAAATTCATGCGGATTTCATGATGAATGGAAAAGAACATCAACCTGTCAGTACCATATCAGAGAAGATACAGCAGAATACATTTACGCATTATTCACCGAGTAAAACCTTTAATTTAACCGGTCTGCAGACGGCGTATGTGATTATTCCCAATGATGAGCTTCGAAAAAAGTATGCGCATCATATAAGCGCGTCCCGCATTTTCGAAGTGAACTGGTTTGGTCCGGACGCTTTGGTGACGGCTTATAATGAATGTGAAGGATATGTGGAGGCAGTCTGCGAGTATATTGGAAAGAATATGGATTACATGGAACGTTTCCTGCAAGAGAGACTTCCTATGTTACGCATGAAAAAGTCTCAGGCTACTTATACAGAATGGGTGGATTTCAGGGGCACCGGCATGAATACGGAAGAAATCGAAAACTTTATTATAAGAAAGGCCCGGATCGGGGTGGATATGGGTTCCTGGTTTGGCCCGGGAGGAGAAGGCTTTTTACGCTTCAATTTGGCGTGCCCCAGAAAAACGCTGGAGAAGGGACTAAAGCAGTTGGAAGATAGTTTTCTGTGATATACAGGAAGAAGGAAAGCCTCTAAGGAGAACATTGATGAAAAAATATATCCTCAGAATTTTTAATATCGCATGGATATCCACATTGGCAATCAGTCCGATGCTACGGAAAGCTGGCTGGTTGAATCCGTGGTGGATTCTGTTATTGACCCTATGCCTGATTTTTATCTGCATGAAACCGGGTTTTTATATGGACGATCTTCGTTCCCGGCGGCTTCAGATCTGCCAGAATGGTGTGGAGCTTATCGAGCTATTCCTGACTACCTGCGTGCTGGTCGGTGGATTCTGGCTGGCAACATTTATAGGCTGGACACTGCCGCAGGTGAGAGCGGAGGCGGACTGGAAATTCTGGC
>CAKROP010000111.1 GCA_934373375.1 uncultured Anaerosacchariphilus sp. | reverse complement strand
AAAAATTCACTGAGCATGGTGCTGCACTCTTCCTCCAGCACACCCCTCTCCACGTTGACCTGATGGTTGAATTCGGACATTTCCAACAGATTCAGGATGGAACCGGCGCAGCCTGCTTTCGGGTTCATGGCTCCGATGACTACACGGCCCATCCGGGCCTGGACGATGGCCCCGGCACACATCTGGCAGGGCTCCAGGGTGATATACATGGTGCAGTCCTCCAGCCGCCAGTCGCCGGTCTTTTTGCTGGCCTTGCGAATGGCATTCAGCTCCGCATGAGATAAGGTGTTTTTGTCTGTATTTCTTCGATTATAGCCTCTGGCAATGATTTTATCGTTCTGAACAATGACACAGCCGATGGGCACTTCCAGAAGTGCCTCGGCCTTTTTCGCCTGCCGCAGGGCCTCTTTCATGTATTTTTCATCTGCTGTCATGCAGTTTTCTCTCCCTCGCTAAATCTGATTTTCTCGAAACCGCCCTATGCCGGTTCACTCACCGTTTCTTACCGCAGGGTCCGGCACCAGTAGCCGAAGCTGCCGTCTCTGGTCTCCTGACCTTTCATCAGACGGAACTCTTCAAAACCAAACATGGACGCCAGCATCTGTTCCCGTTCGTTGTAGACGCCGGGTACCCCCAGGTAGTATCCGATATAGTCCTCGGTCTCCCGGCGCAGCAGCAGCAAATGCTTATACTGATAGAAGCCGTGGAGCAAAAAGCTGTTATTGCCAAGCTCCCACTTGTCTCTGGGGACGCGGTTTAAGTCCCGGCCGCTCAGGCGGATGCTGGAGATTACGCCGCTGTTTCGATCCTGATAGCGCATGACCGGGAAATGATTTACCAGATATTCCCATTGTTCTTTCTTCGGATCGACAGGAGGCTGCTTTTCCGGGCTTTTATAGCTTTCTGGATTTTCCGTTTTCTCGGACGATGTCTCTGCTTTTCCGGTTTTGGATTCCGATTTTTCTGATTCCATCCCCGGCTCCGGTGCATCCGCCGGAAGATCTGCCGCATAGAGGGCCGTCGCGCGGCGATCGAGCTCAGTCTGGAGATCAACCGACAGCGAAGTGGCAGGCGTATTGTCCCTATTCTGAACTACGATTTTGATATCCGGCTTCACCTGCTGCCAGGGAATCATCCGTTCCGCTTTATTTTCCAAGGCTCCTGTGGTCTCTTCCTTATTGACAGGCGGCGCGATCTTCTTTTTCTCTCCCGTCGCCACAAACCGCTCCACATCCACCGGATAATCATCCCACTCTGCGGCATAGATCCGATTGCCGCCTTCTATGTAGATGCCACGGCTCTCCTCCAGGCTGAAGCCGCCCATCAGGCTGTCCGTCTTCGTCACGCCGTCCCATTCCAGGGCACCGTTACGGCTTTCCAGCTCGCCCAGATACTGACCCTCCAGTCCTTCCTTCTTCTGCTTGAAGGCGTAGACCCGGTAGGGCTCCTGATGATGCGTATAGAATCCCCGTACATGCACCCAGATCCGGCACTCCCCGCCTCTGGCATTTACCTTCACAAAGCCTGTACTCTCGCCCTTTTCGCCCTGCTTATATCCGTAGATATAGGAGACAAACCGCTTATAGTCAGACATAGAATCCCTCCCTTTTTCCTTGTGAAAAGTAGTCTTTTCTACCGTTTGCTAGAATATTCTATGCCTGTCCTATCTGTTTCATTCCTGAAAATTTTCGCTGTCTGCTTCTGATTCTCCCAGTTTTTTACTTCTGCATCCGCTTCTCCCAAATGCGGTTGGAAAGCTCCGCAAACTGTGCCAATGTCAGCGCCTCGCCGCGCACGCTGGCACTTAAGCCCATCTCGTCCAATACCTCTGTGGTCATTTCCTTCGGGATATGCAGCTCCGGCGCATTGCCGAGGCCATTGACCAGGGTCTTTCTGCGCTGGTTGAAGGAGGCGCGGATCATCTGGAACATCAGCTTCTCGTCCTCCGCCTCCACCGGGGCCTCCGTATGACGGGTCAGACGAATTACCGCCGAGCCCACCCGGGGTCTTGGCATAAAGCAGTTGGGCGGCACATTGGCCACCAGCTCCGGCTTCGCGTAATATTGCACCGCCAGGGACAGCGCGCCGTAATCCTTGGAGCCCGGGCCGGTCTTCATCCGGTCTGCCACTTCCTTCTGTACCATGATGGTGATGCTCTCCACCGGCACATGATTTTCAAAAAGACCCATGATAATCGGCGTCGTGATATAATAGGGCAGATTCGCCACCACCTTGATGGGCTTTCCGCCGTTCTTCTCCTCTGCCAGTTTACATAATTCTACTTTCAGCACATCCTCGTGGATGACCGTCACATTGTCATAGGCGCTTAAGGTGTCCTCCAGAATCGGAATCAGCGCGTCGTCGATCTCGATGGCCGCCACCTCTCTGGCGGACGCCGCCAGATACTGGGTCAGGGTACCGATACCCGGGCCGATCTCCACGACGAAATCGTCCTCGGTGATCTCCGCGGAGCGGATAATTTTGCCCAGCACGTGCTCGTCTATCAGGAAGTTCTGACCGAATTTTTTCTGGAAGACGAATTTGTATTTATTTAAAATTTCGATGGTATTCTTTGGGTTTCCCAATGTGGGAACAGGTCTGCTCATATGATTCTCCTCAAATAAACTGTTTCACAAAGTCGATTTTTATCAGCTTTTATTGTATTTTCTATCTGTATTTTAAATCCTGCCTTCAAAATACATTTTCTTCGCGTTCTGATTTGTTACCCGAACTACTTCGTCCGCGTCCACGCCCTTCAGTTCCCCGATGGCCGCCGCCACAAACGGCAGATTCAGCGACGAATTCCGTTTTCCCCGGTTTGGCTCCGGCGCCAGGTAGGGACAGTCGGTCTCCAACAGGAGCCTATCCAGGGGCAGCATCTTCACTACCTCTTTCAGCTTCTTCGCATTCTTGAAGGTCACTACGCCGCCAACGCCGATATAATATCCCATCTTCAGATATTCCTCCGCCATCTCCGGCGAATAGGAAAAGCAGTGAATCACGCCCCGCAGCCGCTCATCCTGCGCCTTCTGAATCTCCTCCAGCGTATCCGCAGCCGCCTCCCGGCTGTGTACAATCATGGGAAGCCCCATCTTCTTCGCAAGCTCCATCTGCGCCCGGAACCACTTCTTCTGCAGCTCATGATTTTCCTTATCCCAGTAATAATCCAGGCCAATCTCGCCCACCGCCACGGTCTTCGGATTCCGGCACTGCTCCTCCATCCAGGCGAAATTTTCCTCATTCAGCTGGCCCACCTCGTCCGGGTGAACGCCCACCGCCGCGTACATGAACGGATACCGCTCCGCCAGCGCCAGGGTGCTCTTAACCGTCGTGAGACTTGCGCTTACATTTACAATATATTCGATTCCATCCCTCTGACACTGGGTCAGAATCTCTTCCCGGTCTGTGTCAAAGGCCTCATCGTCATAATGAGCGTGACTCTCAAATATCATGTTATATCTCTTTTCTTTCTATATTTTAATCCCTGTATCTCTTAATCATTGTCCTTCTGATTCCAACTGGAAAACGGCGCAATCCTCTGAAAGGCCTCATAGGACTTCTCATCCTCCTCCAGCAGATTCAGGAAAATAATATCAAACAGCATCAGGATATATATTTCCCGTGTAATCGTATCGCGGTTTTCCAACAGATTCGTCTTCGGAATCAGGAAGGTCAGATCCGCATAAGCCGAACACAAAGATCTCTCGTAATTGGAAATCACTACAATATAACTTTCGTTCTGCACGATTCGTCCCAGCGCGTCCGCCAGTATCTGGTGAGCGCCCGACAGGGTAATAACGATAAACAGGTCGTCCTTCGTCGCCAGATTCGCGAACAGCTTCAGCGTATCATAGGTGGTGATCACCCGCACATCCAGCCCAAGAAGCATAAATTTATGCCCCGCCATCTCGGCAATATTCTTATTCAGATCCATTCCGGCAATAAAAATCCGTCTGGCCTTCAACATTTTTTTCCGCAGCAAGTCCACATACTCTGGCTTCGTAAATTTAAAAAGCGTCTCCGTCAGGGTATTGTAATCATGCATCAGGGATGTATAGGAATTCTGATTGATAATTGTGTTCTCCCGCTCCAGCTCGCTTTGCAAAATGTAGCGAAATTCATTCAATCCCGAAAATCCCACTTTTTGTGCAAATCGTATAACACTGGCGTCAGACACTCCAATCTGGGTCGCCAGATCCTGAGCGCTGCAGGAGACAAATTCCTGCATGTTTTCCTTCATATATTGAACGATTTTCCAGTCTGTTTTTGTAAACTGGTTCGACATTCCTTCAATCCGCGACATGACGGAAAAAAGCCCGTTTTTCCGCTCTTTCATCCTTTTTCTGCTCCTTCATTTTTCAAAAAAACACATTTTCTTTTTAGCATATCATAAACGCCGCATTTTTTCAAAGTATTCCTGTATTCCCCTTTTATATTTCCTTCTGGATCCATTTTCCAATTTTTTGTAGTAAACTACATTGTTCGTCGATTTATACAAAGTTTTACTACCATATTGAATTTTGTTTTGTAGTGTGCTACAATTCAACTGCAATACGGAAATGGCCATTTCACACTTGTAATACTAAGTAAAGGAGTTACGAAAGTGGATAACAAACCTCAGATTTTACTGCTGACGCATGGTGGTTGGGGCATGTCACTGGTAAAGGGCGTCCGGATGATTCTCGGCGCTGTAGACTTCGTAAGCGAAGTTCCCCTGCTTCCCGAAATGACACTGCCCGAATACCTGGGAAAAGTCAAAGCAGAAGTGGAAAAACTGCCGGAAGGCTCCATCATTCTCACCGATGTATTCGGCGGAACGACCACCAATGTGGGCGCTAAGCTGGGCCACGATTTTCATATCAAAGTATATTCCGGTCTGAATGCCCCCATGCTTCTGGAAGCGTGCTCACAAATCACTTTTACCGGCACAGTAAACTGTGACGCAGTACTGCAGTCTGGAAAAGATGCCGTAAAAGATGTTATTGAAGAAGTAGAACAATCACTGAAAAAGGAGAGATAATTATGGCAGACATTGTATTATGCAGAATAGACAGCCGTCTGATTCACGGACAGGTTATGACAAAATGGGTTAATCAGTCCTCCGCCAACAAAATCGTTGTAGTAAGCGACGAGCTGGCAGCTGATGAATTCATGCTTCAGATTTATCTGCTTTCCGCTCCCGCAGGAGTTAAGGTAGAGTGCTACGGTATTGAGGATACCATCAAGCATTGGAACGAAGATCAGTTCGGCGCCGGAAAGGTTCTTCTGCTGCTTCCGGATCTCAAATCCATGAAACAGGTCTACGACGGCGGCGTTACCGTTCCGCAGATTCAGGTCGGCGGACTGGGCGGCGCACCGAACCGCAAGGTTGTGTTCCAGAATATCACACTGGACGATCCGGATGTGGAGACCCTGGAGTATCTGAACGGCAAGGGAGCTGACATTATCTTCCAGACCATTCCGGAGGATACTCCGATGAAGCTTGACGATATCTTAAAGCGTTACAAATAACTTTTTAACGTTTCAATCACATACGAAGGAGTGTAATTATGAGTGTTTTAGGAATAGCAATTTTTATGGGCTGTTACTACTGGTTCTGCCGTCTGCGTCTGGGCTATACCCTGTCCTCCGCTTTACTGCAGCCCGTTACCATCGCTGTATTTGTCGGATTAATTACTGGAGAAATGGCACAGTCCATGATGATCGGCGCCGGTCTTCAGCTTGTATATCTGGGCGTTACTTCTACTCCGGGCGGAAATGTTCCGAGTGACCCAGCTCTGGCTGGCTGTATCGCCATCCCGCTTGGCGTAGCTGCCGGAATGAATACTGAGACTGCAATTGCTCTGGCTATCCCGTTCGGCGTTCTCGGCGTATTCGTTGACCAGCTGAGAAGAACCACCAACGCTTTCTGGGTACATATGGCTGACAGCTATGCGGAGAAGGCTGATACAAAGGGAATCATGCGTGCAGCATTCCTGTATCCGTCCATCGCAGGCTTTATCATCCGTTTCCCGATCGTATTCATTATCGATTATTTCGGAGTATCCGTAGCTCAGAAGCTTATTGAGATTCTGCCGACCTGGTTGTCTCACTCTTTCGAAATCATGGGCGGTATCCTGCCGGCACTTGGTTTCGCTATCACACTGACTGTTATCGGAAAGAAGAATCTGATTCCGTTCTTCCTTATCGGTTTCTTCGCCGTTATGTATCTTAACCTTGGAACCATGGCAGTTGCTATCTTCGCAACCTGCGCAGCTCTGCTGATGGGTCTGTTCAAAATGAAAGAGGAGGAGGCTTAATTACCATGGAAGAGACAAAGATGACTCAGGAAACTCCCGCAGTTCCCGCTAAGAAACTGACGAAAAAAGATATTACCAAGTCCATGTGGATCTACTATGCCGGTGCAGAGCTCTCCAACTCCTACGAGCGTCTTCAGAGCCTTGTATTCTGCGCATCCATGACCCCGGTTCTGAAGAAACTGTATGACACTGACGAAGAGCTGAGTGCTGCTCTGAAGAGACATCTGGTATTCTTCAACACAGAGGGTATCCTCGGTGCTATTATCCAGGGTATCGTAATCTCCATGGAGGAGCAGAAGGCCAACGGTGAGAATATCACAGACGACGCCATCACCGGTATTAAGACAGGTCTGATGGGACCGGTTGCAGGTATGGGTGACGCTATTATCTGGGCAGCGGTTATGCCGATTATCTTCTCCATCTTCCTTCCGTTCGCATCCAACGGTTCTGCGTTCGGTGGAATTATGCCGCTGATTCTGTATCCGCTGATCACGATTCTTATTTCTTACTACCTGATTCATCAGGGATACACACTTGGTAAGAAATCCATCGTATCTCTGCTTCATGGCGGACGTATGAAGAATATCATCTTTACCGCCAATGTTATCGGTCTGACCATGATGGGCGCGCTGTCCGCAAGCTACGTTACTCTGTCCACACCGCTGAGCTTCAGCTTCTCCGGTGGAAGCACTGTCGTAGTTCAGGATGTTCTGGATATGGTAGCTCCGGGTCTGCTTCCTCTTGCAGCAGTATTCATCATCTATGCTTACCTGCGCAAAAAA
>CAKROP010000110.1 GCA_934373375.1 uncultured Anaerosacchariphilus sp. | reverse complement strand
TGAAAACAAAGCGGAATTGTAAGTGGAGCCAGAACGCTACCACAAGAATCCTGACCAATGAGCTGTATACCGGGAAGATCATCAATGGGAAGCAGGAGGTCGCTGATTTTCTGACCGGCCAGCGGAAAGAAAAGGACGAAACAGAGTGGATGGTAGTAGAACGCCCGGAGTTGCGTATTATTGAGGACGAGACCTTTGAACGGGTGCAGGAAATTCTTCATTCCAGACATGACGCTTTTCATATTTCCCATGAGCGACAGAGCAACAGGCATCTGTTTTCTACTTTGATTAAGTGTAAAGAGTGTGGTTGGTCATTCCGCAGAACTGTCCGCAAATATAAAAATACCTATATTCGCTGGGTGTGTTCTGGTCACAACGGACGGGGAGCAGAAAGCTGTCCCAATGCGGTTACAGTGGATGAAGAAGAGTTAATTGAGGTTTTACAGGAATACTTTGCAGAGGTTCTGAAGCAGAAAAAGAAGGTTATCCAGTACGTGGTAAATGAGTTTCAGCGCATTTACAAGGCAAAGGATGAAAATCTGGAGTATGAAAAGGAATTGAACAGCGAGCTTTCCAGGCTGCAGAAAACCCGTGAAAAATATATGGATATGTACACGGATGACCTGATTAGCCGAGATGAGTTGAACGATAAAATCGGCGGAATGCGAAAAGAGATCGAGCGTCTGGAAAATGAACTGAAACTGATTTCCTATCATGTGACGAAGGGTGATCAACTGGAAGCGGTATTAAATAACACTTTTAAAGAGATAGAGGATATTACCGACGTGCATCAGATGACGAATACACAGTTAAAGAAGATTATCCAGAAAATCGTGGTGGACAAGGATGGAAATGTGGATATTTATCTGCGAATTCTTGGTGATTTGGGATTGGAAGAAGCCGTTCTGATTAACGACGACTATACATAAGGATGTGGCAGAACGTCTGTTGCATATTAATCCCAGTCTCGCGAGACAGGCCAGGAAGGTTTTGGACGTAAATAAGTCCGAGCGGCATATCCGGGGCGGCCTGGCGACCCGGGAAAAATATCTGCATCAGCATGGGAGACTGTAGATGAGCCGGAGCAGCTGATAAAGTGGATTTAATAAAATAAGGGGCTCTTTATAACGAGCCCCTTATTTTAATCGGTATCGTTTTAATTATCTTCCGGAATAATAACTGCGGCAATAATATAAGCCAGCAGCCCTGTACTGCAGCTTCCGAGTGACAGCAGTACCCACAGAAGCCGAATCAGCGTAGGATCCATATTAAAATACTCACCGATGCCTCCGCAGACGCCGCAAATCATCTTATTCTCATTAGAACGTAATAGCTTTTTCGGTCCCATATAAAAACCTCCATTATCTGTCTCTTTATCAAATGTAATACTTATAATTCAGAACCATGATGCTTCGTTTCGGATTCCCGATTCTGATGCTGTGCCCCGTCAAACTGCAGGGAGATTTCTCCAATGCCACAGTCAGCGCTGATGGTGTGTGGCGCGCCATTATCTACGGAATGCTCCGAAGATAAGCCGGAATAGCTGGAACCACCGATATCAATGGAACCAATGCCGCACTCCAGTTCATAATTATAATCCGGTTCTTCACCGGCAACCATGATGGCGAGCGAACCGGTGCCGCACTCCAGTTCCAGCTCAGAACCATCAAAATATCCGATGGTCAATTCCCCTACACCCACATCAATAGATGCATCCTCTGACGTCAGCAGCGTATCAATACTTCCGGATCCGGCTCCCATATCCAGGGAAAACTCACGGGCCTGCAGCCTTCCGGCAGTCAGTTCAGCAGCGCCGAGATCCAAATCCATATCATCAAACATCCGATCCGGAAGCAGAATCTGAAGCTCCAGGGCGGTATTTCCATTCGGACGGTCATCCTCCAGAATTAATGTATCGCCATCTCGAACAGATTCTTTGAAATATTTTCCGGCATTCCGTGTTTTTATGGAAATAAGATTGTCTTCCGAGGTGCCAATGGAAACGGATGCATTCGTTACATCCAATTCCAGCTTGCGGATAGTGGAATCATAAGTGCGCTCAGCAGAATCGCCGCCGGAGCCGTTCCTGTCATGTTCCCGGATCCCGGCAAAGGAAGATGCGGGAACATGGAGATTCTGTGCAAGCTGACTTGGTTTCGCCCCAAACAGGAAACCAACGCCGAGACCGACAATTCCCAGCACTGTCAGTACCGCGGCTGTAATAAGAGAAATTTTCGTAAAACGCTTCATCGAATCACACCTGCCTTTCGAAAAGGAAGCCTAACCAGATTGACAAGCCCCTGTACCAGTACCGGTACTACTTTAAGCGCAATCCATAACAGCGCCAGCGACAGCAGAATGCCCAAAGCTGTCAGCAGGCAGCCGGCGCCTGCAGTAGCGATTCCCAGGACCGGTGCTGTAAAGAGCTGAATGAGCCCCACGCCGATGACGAAGATTCCGGCAATGAAAATGACAATTCCGGAAACCAGAACAGCTGCCACAGTCAGAATCACTGCCAGGAGGACGCAGAAAAGAACTGCCAGAAGGCCAAAGCCAACCGGGATCACAAAGGGGCCAAGCACAATGCACAAAAGCACAATGGCCAGCAGCTTCCACAGATTCCGTTCCTTTTTCGGAGCGGTTTTCCCGGCACTTTCGGAATCCGTGAAAGAGGAAGCGGCAGGTGCAGCCCCATTTCCGTCAAAACGCGTATCCCGGTAGCCCTGCTCGGAAAACTCCGAAGCGTCGTCGGACAGTCCGGCTTTGATTTTCCGGGCCACCTGCTCCGGGCTTCCAAGCTCTGTCAGAATCCGGGCTTCCTCCTCAGGTCCCGCGTCGTCAAAATAATCATTATAATACTGAAGGGCTTCCTCCCGCTCATTTTTAGAAATATCTGAGAGCAAATCCTGAAGTTGTTTCATAAATTCCGATCTTGTCATGTCTCCTCACTCCCCGCAAACAAATTGGAAATCCTGGTGGAATAAATTGTCCACTCGTTCCTGTACAGATTCAATTGCGCCGTTCCGGCCTCTGTAATCCGGTAATAGCGGCGGTTCCGTCCACCGAATTCCATATCGTAGGTCTCCAGACAGCCATCCTTCTGAAGCCGTCGGAGAACCGGATACAGTGTTGATTCGGAAATGTCGATGGCCTGCCGGACGTCCTGGGTAATCTTGTACCCGTAGGTGCCCTGGGCTTCATGGGATACAACCGCCAGCACAATTGCGTCCAGGAGAGCGGCTCCTGTGTTAAAAACCATGTGATCCACTCCTTATTTTATGCTGTAATAAGATATAATATTATACGTCATATAGTATTATCGGATGCCTATACTATACGTTATATAATATTATCTTGTCAATAGGATTCATAAAAACTTAATAATTGGAAGAAAGGCTTTATTTGACAGGCCCTAAATATGCATTTTATAATAAAAAGAAAAGCCCCCTTGCGGGGATACCTGGATGCGCTGGGAATATGCGCAAACAGAGGAAAGGGGCGAAGCAATGAAACCATTTATCATGACGGCCGACAAGGCCATGAAGAAACTGAAGGACGGCAATAAAAAGTATCTGGACTCCGAGACCGGAAAGGGCAATATCTCCAGAGCGCTGCGCCTGTATACCAAAGAGCACGGCCAGCATCCCTACGCGATCGTTGTTACCTGTTCCGATTCGCGGGTGATCCCCGAGAGTATTTTCTCGGCAGGCATCGGCGACCTGTTCGTGATTCGGGTAGCCGGAAATGTTATCGATGACCATCAGCTGGGCAGCATTGAATACGCGGCCAGCCATCTGGGCAGTCCGCTGATTGTCGTACTGGGCCACACCTGCTGCGGCGCGGTGGACGCGGCGATTCATCACGACCCGGAGGGCTATATCAAGTTCATTACCGACGAGATTAAGCTGGCCATCGGAGACGAGAAGGATGATTTCAAAGCCTGCTGTCTGAATGTCCGGCGCAGTATGGCGCTCATTGAGCACAGCCTGGATATCGCGAAAATGGAAGAGAAAGGAATGCAGGTGGTCGGCGCGGTTTACCACATCGAGGATGGCCGGGTAGAATTCCTTTAGAGAAATCTGTAAAAAATTAAAAAAGAAGAAAGAGTCTAAAAGAACTGTGAAAGCCATTGACATTGACAGGATGCATGGTAAGATTAGATACTAAGTAGCACTGCGAGGAAAATGAATTCGCGAAGCCGTGAAGCATAAAGGAGTGAGCGAATGTTCGGATATATAGAATGTAACCGTTCGAAGCTTTCGAAGGAAGAGCAGGAACGCTACCAGAGCGTCTACTGTGGACTCTGCAGAAATTTAAAAATGAGATATGGGGAATTGGAGCGGATGAGCTTAAGCTACGACATGACTTTTGTGATTCTGTTCCTTTCTTCTTTGTATGAGCCGAAAGAGAAGAAGACGGATTTCCGCTGCGGCATCCATCCATTGCGGCCCCGCAGCGGCGTGGAGAACCGTTTTACGGAATACGCGGCGGATATGACCGTGGCCCTGGCTTATTATAAGGCTCTGGATGACTGGAAGGATGAAAAAAAGACCGGAAAACGCTGGTATGGTGATAAGCTGAAAAAGGCCTATGACGAAGTGGAAAAGGCTTACCCCCGTCAGTGCAAGGCCATCACAGACAGTCTCCAGGAGCTGGATTTTATCGAGCAGGCGCCGGGCGCCAATGCAGATCAGGCCATCAATTGTTCCGGCAAGATGCTCTCGGAGCTCTTTGTGTACGAGGAAGATTTCTGGAGTAACAGCCTGCGGGCTTTCGGCTACGAGTTGGGCCGCTTCATCTATCTGATGGACGCGACCATGGATTATAAGAAGGATATGAAGACGGGCAATTACAACCCGCTTTTTGAGATGAAGAAAAAGCCGGAAGAGATGGAGCCCATACTGGGGCTTCCTCTGGGCAATGCCATGGAGGTCTTTGAAAAGCTGCCGCTGGTGCAGGACGAACACCTGCTCCGCAACATCCTCTATGGCGGCGTCTGGCAGCAATACTACGCGAAAATACGCGGAAAGGAGAAAACGGATGGTTGACGATCCATACAGAGTACTTGGGGTGTCCCGCGACGCCACCAGGGAAGAGATAAAAAAAGCCTATCGTCAGAAGGCAAAATTATACCATCCAGATCTTCACCCGGACGACCCGCAGGCAGCGGAGAAAATGAACGAGATTAACGAGGCTTACGATATGCTGAATAACCCGGAGAAATACCGGAGACAGCAGCAGACCTATGGCGGATACGGACAGAATCCTTTTGGAAATGGCCCCTTCGGCGGCGGTCCGTACGGAAACAGCGGAAATGGCACTTATGGCAGCGGTCCTTACGGCGGCTTCGGAAGTTTTGAGGATTTCTTCGGTTTCTGGGGTATGCGCATGGGTCCGGAACGGCCCCAGCAGGTGTACACCGACAGTGAAACCATGCGGCAGGCCGTAGACTTCATCAATATGGGAAAATACCAGTTCGCGGATTCGGTGCTGAACGGCATGCCCGGAGTTGAACGGAACGCCCGGTGGTACTATTTAAGCTCCCTGGCCAACTATGGTCTGAATAATCAGATGCTGGCGGTGGCACAGATTCAGAAAGCATTGCAGTTAGAGCCGAATAACCCGCTTTATCAGCGGACGCTCCAGAGCTTCCGTTATGCGGAAAATGTATACAGCCAGAACAGTCAGTCCTATCAGCGGCAGGCGGAAGGCATGGATAAGCTGTGCAGGAGCTTCTGTCTGGCGCAGCTGTTCTGTATGTTCTGCAGATGCTAAGTAGAGTGTGAAAATAAAAGAGATTCGTTCTTTCCATATATAATAATAGAAGAACGCCTCTCTTTTTTTAAACGCTTGAAAAATTGAAATCAAATATAAATAGAATCAGAGAATCGGCGTGGCAGGTGAAATTTTAACCCTGGAACGCCAGAGGCCTTATTACAGCTTCACAAAAATAGCTTCATGATGCACCGCCGGCAGAAACTTTTCCAACACATCCTTCGTCTTCATCCGCAGACTGGATGTATTGATGCAGGGATGACAGCCGAATTCCTCCTGGGCCGTCACATCTTCATCAATGATAAGCTGGACCTGATTTTCCGGGTCGTTCATCAGCGCCATGATGGTAGCGGAGCCGGGCGTCACGTTCAGCAGTTTTTCCATATACTCCGCCGGGGCAAAGGAGAGGCGGGAAGAACCGATCTGCTTGGACAGGTCTTTGGTCTTGAACTGCTTATCCCCGGGCATCAGCAGCAGGTAGAATTTCGTTTTCTGAGCGTTACAGAGTACCAGATTTTTACAGATCTCAATTCCCAGAAGCTGATCCACGCCCTGACATTCCTCGATGGTCATGGCTACTCCATGATCCACGCGGGTGTAGGGAATCCGAAGTTCATCCAGCAGGTTATAGACAGCCATTTCCTTTTCCATGCGGCCCTCCGGGCTGACGGGGCGACCGGTGTAAACCTGCGGGTCAATATAAATGCTACTCATAATGATTCCTCCTTTGAAATTCTAAATATTACAGAGGCTTCGAATGGGCATCCCATGAAACATAATCTGGAATGTAAAAGAAACCTTAGCATTTAGACAGAAACACAGCGGCCGGAACATCCAGCCGCCATTGACTTAGTAAAAAGCTATTTACTTTCCCAGCGTCCGCTTGCGCCGCAGGGCAGTACCAGTCCGGACGCTGTCACGGGCAGTCCCACTTCCTGGGAATCTACGGTTCCGTGAAACTTCTTCAGCTCTGTGGCAATCATATAGGTCAGTACCGCCGGGGCCAGCCCGGTGGTGTAAGAATTCACCAGGAAAAACAGCGGGTCATCGCTTAAGAGCTGTGCGCACAGGCGAATCAGCGGGTGAATGGCCTCTTCAATTTTCCAGATTTCTCCTTTTGGGCCTCTGCCGTAAGAGGGTGGGTCCATGATGATGCCGTCATAATGATTTCCACGGCGAATTTCACGTTCTACGAACTTCACACAATCGTCCACAATCCAGCGGATAGGAGCCTCGCCCAGTCCGGAGGAACGGGTGTTTTCCTTTGCCCATCCTACCATGCCTTTGGAAGCGTCCAAATGGGTAACAGAAGCTCCGGAGGCAGCTGCAGCCAGTGTGGCTCCGCCGGTATAGG
>CAKROP010000109.1 GCA_934373375.1 uncultured Anaerosacchariphilus sp. | reverse complement strand
AGCAGCATATGCCTGCCCTGCTGGCTGAAATACTGGTTGATGACGCCGATCATATGGGCCACGTCCGGCTTTTTCGCATAGGGATATTCGTAATATTTCTGGGGATCCACCCAGACGATGATATCCAGCTTTTCCTCTTTGGAGCGCCACATAGAGGTTCTTCTTACGTCAAATAAGACCTCCTCCTCGTTGCCCTCCGGCATCACGAATTTCTGCTCGGCCACCTGACGGAGCGGTCTGCACTGGAACAAATTCAGGTGAATCCTTCCATCCCCGCCCTCCTCCATGGCAAATTCAATATCCACAGGGCGGCCATATTCACTCTCCAGCATTTTCAGAATCCGCTGCATCATGTTCATAAAATCACTGTCATGGGCGATACCCTGACAGTCCGCGAACAGCACCGGGCGGTACCGGCCCATCTCCTGGAGCCGCTGTTCCGCGTCGGTGTCATGGCTTAATACCAGTTTCTTCCCACGCTCCGGCAAAAGGGGGATCAGCTCCTCCAGCCAGATTGTCTTATGCACGGCATTTTCCAGATCCAGCACGTCCACCTGACGCTGGGAGTACTTGTGACGCTCGCCCGCGGAAGCATACAAACTGCCCCGCGCGCGATCCAGATCAATCAGTCTCGGATAGTCGCCGGGGGTACGTTCCACCGCTCTGGTTCCCAAACCCAGTACGATACGCAGCATACCGGCCTCGGGATTCATCTGCTCCATCCATTTGTAAGGATTATAGGAGCAGCCCATACCGGCCGCCAGCGGAAGGTAATGGCTGCCCATGCGCATTCCTTCCACCCGCTGAACCAGTAAAGCCATTCGTTCATCTGTATGAGTCAGGCCGCGGGTTCTGCGGTATTCTACCGCAGATTCATTCCAGACACTTTTGTATACACGGAACACCGCCGCCTTTAATTCTTCGATTCGCTCCTCTTCCTTTCCCTGATTGGTGCAGAAGACAGATTCGTATTTTCCGGTAAATGCGTGATCAAAGCCATCCTCCAGGGTGCTGCTGGAACGGACCACATAAGGGTCGTCGCCCAGGTGGGCCAGCAGTTCCCCGAATTCCCGTTTCGTCCGCTCGGAGAAGGTCTCCTCCCAGAGATATTCCGCAAATACGTCGGAGCCGATAAACCAGGAATGGTGCGGGAGCAGCAGTGACTCATATTCGGGAAGCTTCTCTTTTATCAGCTTTCTGGCAAGCAGTACGCCGCAGGCCTTTCCTCCGATGACTCCGTCGCCGACCTTGTGGCGCAGGACCGTCCGGTAGTCTTCCTCGTCAAACCATTTCACAATCAGCTTCTCCATCCGCGGCTCACGGGTCATCAGCTCATTGCAAAGCAGTCTCTTTTCCTGAAATTCCAGCGTCTGCCCGCTTTCCAGCTTTTCCCTTACTCTTTTTATTTCACTCACTCTTCTGCTCTCCAACACCGATCTCTCCTGTATTCTACGGCCAGATCGCTCTCGCTTTCTTAGCCTTTACTACACGGTCCACCGCGATCAGATACGCGCCTGTACGCAGGGGAACCTTCTTTTCCTGTGCAATATTGTATACAGCTTCGAAGGAGTTGTTCATAATACGCTCCAGCTTCGCGTTGACCTCTTCCTCGGTCCAGCTGACAGACTGGATATTCTGTACCCACTCAAAATAAGATACGACCACGCCGCCCGCGTTGGACAGGATGTCCGGTACGATGACCACGCCCTTGTCGTTCAGAATCGGGTCTGCCTCTGCGGCGGTCGGACCATTGGCTGCCTCTACGATAAGCTTCGCCTGAATCTTATCCGCGTTGGTTCCGTTAATCTGATTCTCCAGCGCAGCCGGTACCAGAACAGTGACAGGCAGCTCCAGCAGCTCCTCGTTGGTGATGCGGGTCATACCCTCTTCCTCATAGCCGGACAGCAGGTTCTTACGATCCTTGCCCAGATATGCCAGGATAGCAGGGATGTCCAGGCCGTCCTTCTTATAGACGCCGCCGGATACGTCGCTGACCGCGACTACCTTCATACCTTCCTGATGGAGCAGCTTGGCTGTGATGCTTCCCACGTTGCCCATACCCTGTACGGCTACGTCGGTGCCCTTCATCTCCATGCCCATTTTCTTCATGATATTTCTTGTGGTGAACATAACGCCGCGTCCGGTGGCTTCATTTCGTCCCAGCGCTCCGCCCAGCTCAATGGGCTTGCCTGTTACGACGCCGTGTACGCAGTGTCCCTTCAGCATACTGTAGGTATCCATCATCCAACCCATAACAGCTGCATTGCTTCCTACGTCCGGAGCCGGGATGTCCTGATCCGGTCCGATCAGAGGCATGATGGCTGCGGTAAATCTTCTGGTGATGGCCCGAAGCTCACGCTCGGAAAGCTCATGCGGGTCGCAGACCACGCCGCCCTTGCCGCCGCCGTAAGGAATATTTACAACCGCGCACTTGAAGGTCATCCATGCTGCCAGCGCCTTAACCTCGTCGTTATTTACCGCCGGATGGAAACGGATACCGCCCTTGGCCGGTCCGCGGGATGTGGAATGCTGGATGCGGTAACCCTCAAATACGCGGGTGCTTCCATCGTCCATCACCACCGGAACCGATACCTTCAGCTCGCGCTCCGGATACTTCAGCGGCTCGATATCGCTCTCACTGTAGCCCAGGATCTGCGCCGCCTCGTCCATAACCTTCAATACGTTTTCATAAGGATTGTATGCCATAATGATTTCTCCTTCTCTATTTTACCCCAAAATTTTCTCAATTGCAGCTATTTTTACACATAAAACGAAAATATCCATGGTCTTGGAAAGCTCGCCCTCTGACTTCTGCTAAAGCTCCTTTGACCGCTCGTCTACCTTTCTCATAAGTGCCTCCTTTTTTTCTTTTTTGGTAGTCTTTTCTCCTTGTATTTATTATAAAATCGCGGTATGATATTATCAAATATCTATATTTGTATGTTACATATAGTTATTTATCTATGGCTATGCCGTATTTTCTGCTTAAAAAGCGCATTTTGTCTGTCATTTTCATCATCGTTATATAATTAACAGGGGGATTTTATGTTTAGTGGTATCAATTATGTCTATGAGGTATATAGGACGCAGAGTTTTTCCAAAGCGGCGAAGAACCTCTACATTTCTCAGCCGTCTCTGAGCGCCATGATTAAGAAAATAGAAGCGAAGGTGGGCGCGCCGCTTTTCGACCGCAGCACCAATCCCATCCAGCTGACCGAGTACGGAGAACAGTATATCCGGATTGCGGAAAAGATTATGGATTTGGAAGATGAATTTGCCTATTATACGGATAATCTGAATGAATTGAAGACGGGGCATCTGTCCATCGGGACCACATCCTTCTTTGCCTCCTATATTCTGCCGAAGTATATCTCGCAGTTTTCGGCGGCCTATCCCCATGTGAAGGTAAATCTTTACGAGGCCGATTCCCAGACCCTGGCACAGAAAGCCTCCGTCAATGAGGTGGACATGGTCATCGACAATTTTCACACCAGCGACGACATCTACTGTCACCGGGTTCTGATGAAGGAATACCTGCTGTTGGCAGTCCCGGCTTCCTTCCCGTCCAACCGGCGGGCCACCCGCTATCAGCTGACCCGGGAAGACGTAAACCGGGATACGCACCTGAATCCTTCTTTTCCGGGCGTCCCGCTGGAGAAGTTCGCCGAAGAACCCTTCGTGACCCTGCGGCTGCCCAACGATACCCGCAAGCGCATGGAAAATATCTGCCAGAACGCAGGCGTAAAGCTGAATACCATCCTGAAGCTGGATCAGCTGCTGACCACCTATCACCTGACAGAAAATGGCATGGGCGCTTCCTTTGTCAGCGATACCGTGGTGAAGAAATTATCGCCAAACCAGAATATTATCTACTATAAGTTAGACGATCCGAACGCGGTACGAAATGTGACGCTGTATTATCGGAATCATAAATATCTGACACGAAGCATGTCGGAGTTTATCAAGATCGTACTGGCTAATCAGTAAAGATTTATGCCATCAGCACTGCCACAATCAGCGCCGGCAAAAGATTCGCCACCTTAATGGTCTTCGGCCAGATTAGATTGACGCCCACACAGAAAATCAGGATATTACCCACCATGGACAGGCTGTTCAGCACCGGATCGGTCATATACCCGGACAGCACCACGGCCAGGGCAGTAATCAGTCCCTGCCAGACTGCCACCGGAATAAAGGAAAAGATACAGCCTTTTCCCATGGAAGAAGCCATAATCAACACAATGACAAAGTCCAGTATGGCCTTCGCCACCAGCGTAGTGTGGTCGCCGTAGATACCGTCCTGAATGGCTCCCATGATACCCATGGCGCCAATGCTGACCGTCAGGGATGCCGTCACAAAGCCGTTGATAAACTGATTATCACCGTCGCTTCCGGTCTTGTGCTTCAGCCAGCTTCCAAAGCGCTCGAACTGATGATCCAGATCGATAATTTCTCCTGCAAACGCTCCGATCACCATGGAAAGCACGATGGTCATGGAGCCCGTCGTATCTAAGGGCAGACCGCTCTCCGTCGTCACCAGCATTTTTGAAAATGTACCGCCCGCGCCGAGAAACATCACAGAAAAACCGGTCGCTTTCATAATCGTTTCCTGATAGCTCTCTTTGATCAGCTTTTTACAGCAGATGCCTACGATGCCGCCAGCGATAATCGCCAGGGCGTTGATAAGTGTTCCCAAACCACTCATTTTATGTCATTCTCCTTCGTATGTCATTTTCTGCAATACCTGTTCTAACAGCTCTTTCAGCTTCTCCAGCTCTATGGGCATCCTTTTATAATCAAGTGTTTCATTGAAAATTTATCAATCTGCACACTGTTTTTCCAGTAATGCAATCAACTCCTGCTCTGAACGGACCTCGTAATCCGGCGTCACCTCGCCCGTGATCTGACGCCCTCTGTGATTAAACCAGACGGCTTTCCAGCCTGCGCCCTTGGCTCCCAGAATATCATGTCCGTAAGCGTCTCCCACAAAGCAAAGCTCCTCCGGCTTCAGTCCGAGCTTTTCCCGGGCTGCCTCAAAAATCTCTTTATGGGGCTTTCCCACGCCCAGATCCCCGGAAATCCAGATCCGCTCCATGGGAATCCACCGCTCCACACCCAATGCGCGCACCTTGTCGCGCTGATGCTCCGACGGGCCGTTAGTAATAATTCCCAGTGTCATTTTTCTCGACAGCTCCTCCAGCATCCGTTCCATCTCTTCTGTCATCCGGATCTCATGCTGACGCTTCTCATATACACTCTGAAACTGCAGCGCCGTGGGCCCGTCGATGATTTTCCCATAATCCCGGAACGCATTTCCCAGGCGGTAGATGTACATCTCCGCCATGGAAATCTCCCCGCTTAGAGACCGATCGTAGATCAGATCGCTATACTTTCGGCTGGCCAGAAAAGCTCCCTCCAGATCCATCTTTTCCCCGGGAAAGAACTCCCGGAAAGCCTCCTTAAATGGGATGGATAAATCGTATAACGTATCATCAATATCAAATAAAATTGCCTTAAGCATATGCGCTCCGCCTTTCCGGAATTGGATTTTTGTTCTAAGGGCAGTTTAGCATAAATAGGAGATTTTGACCAGTTACTTAATTTAATTTCCAGGGATAAGCCAGGCACGATCTTATCCCCTGAAAATGAATCATTTTTCTGTTCTACTGGTTCAAAGCCGGAGAAATCACCGGCTTCCCGTCCCTGTCCAATAACGGCGTCATTCCGCCTGCGTTGCCGCTTGCCAAGCCCATTGCTACTGGTGTATAGTGAAGGTAATCAATTCGTGAAATCGGGGGATTACTATGAACTACGCATTTACAAATGGAAAGCTTCTGGACGGAAACCAGGACATGCAGGTGCAGACCGGGCTCCATATTCTGGTGAAGGATGGGGTGATCTCGGATATCGTGCCGGATACGGCGGATGTGACGGGATACCAGAGGGTGGATCTGCATGGGCATTACATTCTGCCGGGCCTTATTAACATGCACGTGCATCTGGCCGGGAATGGCAAGCCGCAGAAGAAACAGCGGGACAATGAAAAACTGGTAAAACGGATCATGAGCACCGGACTCACTCGGGCGGTTGCTTACAAAATGGTCTGCGGCTTCGCAAATGACGAACTCTTAGGCGGCGTCACCACCATCCGGACGGTCGGCGGTCTGGGCGATTTCGACACCCGCCTGCGGGATGAGATCACGGCCGGTTCCAGGGTTGGCCCCCGCATTCTCGCCTCCAATCAGGGAATCTCTGTCCCCGGAGGACACATGGCCGGTTCGGTGGCTGTGGCAGCGGCAAACATTCCCGAAGCCCTGGCGCAGCTGGAAAAGTCCCGGTCGGAAAAGGTCGATCTCATCAAGCTCATGATCACCGGCGGCGTTCTGGACGCCAAAGAAAAGGGCGTGCCCGGCGAGCTGAAGATGCCGCCCAAGATGGTACGCGCGGTCTGCGACAAGGCCCATTCCTACGGCTATCTGGTAGCAGCCCACGTGGAATCTCCGGAAGGCGTCCGCATGGCCCTGGAAAATGGCGTGGATTCCATTGAACATGGTGCGAAAATGGACGCGGACATGATACGCCTCTTCAAAGAACGGGGCGCCTTCCTCTGCACTACCATTTCCCCGGCTCTGCCCTACGCCCTGTTTGACCGCTCCATCACCAACGCCACCGAGGTGGAGCAGTACAACGGAAATGTGGTCTTCGAGGGTATCATTGACTGCGCTAAGGCGGCCCTGGCCAACGATATTCCGGTGGTTCTCGGCAACGACGTGGGCTGTCCCTGGATTACCCAGTACGACTTCTGGCGGGAGCTCTATTATTTCCACAAATATGTGGGTGTTTCCAACGCCTTCGCCCTCTACACCGCCACCAGGCGCAGTGCCGATCTGGCCGGTATCGGGCATCTGACCGGCTCCATCGAGAAAGGCAAGGCGGCGGATCTTATCGTCACTGCGGAGAATCCGCTGGAAGATCTGCGGGCATTGCGGAATCTGGAGCTGGTAGTCGCACGGGGCAATGTAATCAAACATCCTGTGATTAGAAAGAGAAAACAGGTCGAAGCTGAGCTGGATAAGTTCTTATAATCTGAAATATATTGTGCCAACTTATCTATGTAATATTATATAGACA
>CAKROP010000108.1 GCA_934373375.1 uncultured Anaerosacchariphilus sp. | reverse complement strand
CACCATCCTTTCGTTTGGGAAACTCCAGCTTGAAATTGACATACTTGCCGCCGGTATCGTCCAGGATCACCACGGCGTCATAGGTGGAACCTTTCTTCTCCGACCACATCCCCTTGACGGAAGTGCGGCCTTTTTTCAGAAGGTCGGCCGCCATTTTCCGGGTCATTTCCTTGCGGCGGCTGGTCCAGAAACGGTCATTCTTCCACATGACGAACTGACAGGCCCGGTCCGAACAGGCGAAATTCTTCTTGCCTTCATAGACCGGCTTGCCGCAGCGGGGGCAGAGGCCCACCGTCTCTTTCTCCGGCTGGAACAGCTTTTGCCCATCCTCGGAAATGTGGGAGTATTTCCGCACCAGCTCCGCCGCCATCGCCTCGATCCCGTCCATGAAGTCCTCCGGCGATGCCTGGCCCTTTGCCACTTCGTTCAACCGCTGCTCCCAATCCGCCGTGAGCTTGGGAGAGGTCAGCAGCTCCGGCAGCACCGTGACCAGGTTGACGCCTGCCTTTGTGGGGATCAGGTTCTTGCCCTTGCGCTCCACGAACCCACCGGACACCAGCTTTTCAATGATGGCCGCCCTTGTCGCCGGGGTGCCCAGGCCGCGCCGCTCCGCGTCCTCCGGGATGTCCTCCTTGCCCGCATTCTCCATGGCCGACAGAAGGGTGTCCTCCGTGTAGGGTTTGGGAGGTGAAGTGAAGTGCTCGGTGACGGAGGCGGAGACCGGCTCAAAGGCCTGTCCCTCGATCAAGGCTGGAAGAACGCCCCCGGCATCTTCATCCTCCGGCTTCTCTTTCAGGGAGGAACGGAACACCTCCTGGATGGCCCGCCAGCCCTGGGAAAGCACCTGCCTCCCTTTGGTCGTGAAAGTGTGTCCGCCGCAATCAAAGGCGGCCGTGACCGCCTCATACACGAAAGGCTCCGCCGCCGCACACAGCAGCTTGCAGCAGACCAGCAGAAGGATATTGCGCTCGCCCACAGGCAGCCCCGGCACATCCGCCTTTTCCAACTCCAGAGTGGGAATCAGGGCATGGTGATCGGATACCTCCTTGTTGTTCACCAGCGCCGCAACATCGGGGAAAAACTCCGGGCAGGCGTCGAAGGGCGGCACCCGTGCCGCCAAATGCAGGACCACGGAGGCGGTCTCCGCCATGTCAACCGTCAGATACCGGCTGTCCGTGCGGGGATAGGTCAGCAGCTTCTTTTCATAGAGCGATTGCGCATAGTCCAGGGTTTGCTTGGCCGTGTAACCGAACACACGGTTTGCCTCCCGCTGCAAGGTGGTCAGGTCGTACAGCTTGGGCGGCTTTTCCGTCTTTTGCTCCCGCACCAGGGATACACACACGGCCCGCTGCCCGTCACAGGCGTCCCGGATGGCCTGGGCGTCCTCCGGGGAAACAATGCGGTCACTGACCACCTCGGTTCCCTCCAGCGCTAGCCGCACATGATGGTATTTCTCCTTGCGGAACAAAACGATCTTGCTGTCCCGGTCGGCCAGCATCGCCAGGGTGGGCGTCTGCACCCGCCCAATATTTAACGTTCGATGATACAACACCGAAAAGAGCCGTGAGGCATTGATGCCAATAAGCCAGTCCGCCTTTTGGCGGCAGAGAGCCGATTGATACAGCGGGTCATAGTCCGCGCCGGGGCGCAGGTCGGAAAAGCCTTCCCGAATCGCCGCATCCTCCATCGAAGAAATCCAGAGGCGGGAGAAAGGCTTGGAACATCCGGCGGCCTCATAGGCTAGCCGGAAAATCAGCTCACCCTCGCGTCCGGCATCGCAGGCGTTGACCAGCTCTGTCACATCGGGGCGTTCCATCAGGGAACGGAGAATGTGGAACTGGGCGGTCTTTTCCTCGGACACCACATAGCGGAAGGGGTTGGGCAGGATGGGAAGGTCCTCATACCGCCACTTCTTATAGCGGTCATCGTAGGCGGCCGCGTCCGCCAACCCCACCAGATGCCCGATGCACCAGGAAATGAGCCAGCCGCCGCCCTCAAAATAGCCATCGGCCCTGGATGTGACACCCAGGGCCGACGCAATGCTCTTTGCTACACTCGGTTTTTCACAGATCACAAGTTTCACCTAATACCACCGTCCATATATTGTGTTGATTTATTCTCGCTTTCGTAGTATAATGCCAGATATAGACTTTGCTTGAAAGAAGGGGCATGATGGGAAAAATTAAAATCACTCGTAAAGTAACTGTTAAACAGCAGGTACGCGTTCAACGCCGTGTGCAAGTTACTTCTCAACCCATAACATATACCCAGCCCGCACCTCAAATCTCCACCGCCCCGGTTCAGAAGGCGTTGAACGACTTGTCTAACGAAGTTAAGAATGCGCAGAGGAAACTTGAATCTTCGTCTCGAAGAAGGACTCTCCCTTCCGGTGTTTATAGCAAGCCTGTTGAGGATGTTTTCTATGCTTTAGACGAGCGCCGGAAACCGGAAAATTTGGAGTCCCAAGCAATGTACGATGTGTTTATCTCACATGCCAGTGAAGATAAGAAGGAGTTTGTGGCCCCCCTTGTGGAAAAACTTCAGGATGCCGGAATCACGGTTTGGTATGATGCTTTGGAGTTGCAATGGGGCAAAAGTTTACGAGAGCAAATTGACAATGGGATTAAACGCTCAAAATTTGCTATCCTTGTGTTGTCTAAACACTTTTTTGAGAAGCAATGGCCCAGACGTGAGTTGGATGGCATTTTGGCAAAGGAAACTGTATCCGGTAATGCCCCACTTCCAATCTGGTACAATGTGACTCAAGAAGATGTTTACGAGTTTAGTCCCACACTATCAGGCTTATATGCTATCTCCACTGATAACCACAGCATTGATGATATTTGCAAGGCCCTCCAACTTGTACTCGAGAAAGAAACTGCATAAACATGAGGCCAACATTCTAACTCAATGGAATGTTGGCCTCATGCTTTTTGACTATCCCACTATTTCGTTATCAGTATCCTCGTTTTCGTATTCCTCGTCCTCGAACTCATAATCGTCCGGGTCGGCGCTGACCTTTGCGCCCTGCCTGGGCTTGATGAACTTGATGTAGGCGAAGGCTCCGCCGCCGCCCAGGGCCGCCAGAAGCAGGATCAGCACCAGGGCGCCGTCGCTGCCGGACTCTTTCTCCGGCTCCGGTTCGGGCTCCGGCTCCACCTCCGGCGCTTTTCCGGCGCACTCGCTCATATTCACCGCGCAGACCGGACAGGCGGTATTCACCGCACCGGCCTGGCATTTTTTGCCGCAGGTACAGACCGCAGGGGTTTCCTTCGTCTGCCCATCCTCCAGTAGCGCCATCAGGTCGGCTTCATCCACCTGGTTCAAAAAGTGAACGGCGGTCTCCTTGTCCTCGTTGGCCCGGTCGATCAGGATGTAAAAATAGTTGCCCGCTTTGGTGGTCACGGTAATAAACTGCTTGTCGCCGTAATAATCGTCCACCAGCGTGGCATTGCCCTCCGGGGTCAGGGGCTGGCCCTCCGGCTCCATACCCCCGGTGGCGGGCTCCCCGGTGGATTCCGGCGTCGTCTCGGCGGGCTCCCCGATGTAGTAGTCGCCATCTCCACCGCCCGCAAAGGCGGTGACGGAGAAGGCGGTCATGCACAGGACAACCACCGTTAGGGACGCCAGAAGGCGGAAAACTCTGTTACGCTTCATCTTCGCCATCCTCCATTCCTTCCACATCCGCGTCGTCGGGGTCCGGCGCCGCCTCCGCCTCCATCATCCCATCGGGCAGGGTGATAAGACCGCTGGCGTAAGCCTTCAGGAAGGCGGTCAGTTCCTTGTTGTCCATCCGCACCGCTTTGACCATGCGGACGATCTCCAGATTTTCTTCCTCGGTGAGCTGCGCCTCCAGCTCCCGAAGGCGCTTCTGCTGGGCGGAGATCTTCTCCTTCGTCTTTTCAATGTTCTTGCGGATCTTCTCAACCGTTGCCATGTGTGCAAAACTCCTTTCCAAATCGTTCTCTCCAGGAATAGTTCCGCCCCAGCCCCTTGACTGTTTTCAGGTTTTTCCGGGCGTTGTCCTCCAGCGCCAGGGCGCGGCGGAACAAATCGGGATGCTGCTCCCGCAGGGCGGTGATCTCGTCGGGTTTCATGCTGGGGCAGAAAAAACAGGACGATTTTCCCGGCTGGGGCAGCCCTGCCGCCTCAATCTGCCGGATGCAATCGTCCCGCGACCATCCCCATTCCATCAGGGGATACCACTTGCTGTATTTTCGGTCGGCCAGGTCTCCCAGCAGCACCTTGTCGCTGCGGTAGCTCTCGCCCGCGTCGTAGCCGATGAACTTGACCACCCGTTTGCCCGCCGCCCACGCCTTTTGACACGGCGGGTAATGGTTGCAGAACTTTTCCTGCGGCCCAATCTTGTGTTTCAGGGAACACCGCTTGAAGCCGTAGGCGATGGATGGTAGGCTGTAACTTTGCAGACATTCATCCTCCAGCGTCAGCCGTTTCCCGTCACGGGTGGTCCTATACACTCTGGTAATCGGCGGCATCCCGTGGTCCTTCAGCCAGGAATCCATCACCTCCAGATAGGCATAGGTGTGGGGATGCTCCGCCCCCGTATCCGCAAAGAGAATCAGGTCCACCGGGATACGGTGCTGGTGCAGCCCGATCAAAAGAGCGGTGCTGTTGGCGCCGCCCCCATAGGAAACCATATTGATGCTTCATCACCTCCATCAGTTGTACGGCGGTCTGCCGTATGCGTAGAAATGGGACTGCCAGTAGCTCGTGTTCAGGTTGGAATACTGGATGGGGTCGCCGCAATGCAGCATCATCCCGTCGCCCACATAGATGCCCACATGGGACACACCGCTGGTGTCATAGGTGCCCACGAAGAACACCAGATCGCCGGGCTGGGGATCGGATACCGGGGTGGAAATGTTGTAGAGCCCCTGGGCGCCCAACCGCCCGGTGTTGCACAGGCCGCTGTTGGTCAACACATAGCTGACGAAGCCGCTGCAATCGAAAGAAGTGCTGGGGCTGCTGCCGCCCCACACATAGGGATAGCCCAAATACTTTTCCGTCTCGGTGATAAGGGTATTGAACCGCTCGTCCGTGAGATATTCAGTGGGAATCTCCCAGGCGGTGGGTGGGTTCTCGATGTACTTGTTCACATACCCGGAGGACGGGAACAGGTCGGGACGGTTACCCAGAGTGGACATATAGGTGGCGTACAAGGAAAGCTGTTCCTCGCCCATCATGTAGACCGGCACATGGGAGAGGTCGAAGTTCTCCAGCGTGACGGTGCAGATGGTCCAGGTATAGGGCACCCGAGCCGTATAGGTGTTGCCCTCGTTGTCCGTCCTTGTTTCCGTCCGATAGCGGGTCTCCGTGGTCACGGTTTCGGTGAGGATGTATTGCTTGTCAAAGAGGGTTTGAAGGTCGCCCTGTACCTGGTCAATGGTGAACACCCCTTCATGGAGTGCCGACAGAATGGAGATCAGCACATAGGGGTCATGCTCGATTTCGTCCAGGTCGAAGTGATACTCGTTATAGTCGTGGGTGGCCTCGTAGGTATCCAGGTACTCCCGCAATTCATCCTCTTTGGCGCAGTAGGCTTCTTCCGCCGCCAGCATGTCGGCATCCTCAGACAGATAGGAAGATGCCATGATATTGGACACCCCGCCGCCGAACATGGAGGAACAGGATTGCAGGGAGCCCAGCAGCATCACCAGCAGAAGGCCGATGCCGCCCACGATCAACGCGCCCTTCCAGTGCCGTTTCAGGAAAAGGGCGGTGCGCTTGGACTCCTGGGCGGTTTTCTTGGCCGCCTTTGCCGTGGTCTCCGCTGTTTTTCCAGCCTGGGCGGTCTTGCCCGCCGCCCGGTATGCCGCCGCATATTGCTTTTGCAGCTTCCGTTTCTGCCACAGGCGGGAGATGGGATTGGATGCAAGCTGGGGGTTCTCCGCCACGGCTTTCCGATAGTAGAAATCCGCATTGGCCTTGACCGCCGCCTGTTCCGCTTTTGCTGCGTCCCGCCAGGGTTTCAGTTTGCGTTCCGCCCGCCAGTTCTGGACACGGCGGTTTCCATAGCCCACAGCCTTCTCAAAGCTGCGTTCCCCCAGGTGGCCCGACTGGACGCCGGAATTTTCCTGCTCCACCTCCCGGACCTTGCCGTGGATCGCTGCGCCTGCCTCCTGGATGGGGCGGGACAGCGGATTGGCATGAGGCTTTCCCGGACTCTTATTGGGGATCGCGTCCCTGGCGGCATCCAGCCGCTCCGCCGTCTTGTCCGACTTTTGGATGGCCCCTTGCAGTTCCGGCTTGGCCTGGTCCGCCTCGGAAAACTGCAATCGGGAGGATGGGCGGCTCGCCGCCGCCTCGCCCTCCCGATAGGCCCTGCACTGTTTCCGGCGCTTCTTTTTGGCTGCTGCCTGTTCCCGGTTCAGTTCCACACGGTCCACCGCTTTCCCAGCGGCGCCCACCGCGTCGCCGGATGTGGAATAGTCCTGCTCCGGCATCCGGTCAGAGGGATAGGTCGTCTCGCCCGTGACCAGATTAACGGATACCGCCCCGTCACGGGTCATCTTCTGTGCCTCCTTTTCGGGGGCTTTCCATTCTTTCAAGGTGCGTCACCTCCTGTTCCATAGGGGCAGATGTTGACACACTCCCCGGTTTCGATCATGGCGATGTGCTGGAAAATGGGATAGGCCTGGGGCGGGCAGACCGCGTTCCCCAAGGTTTTCAGCCGCAGCGCCCGGTTGTCGGTGTCCTCGGTCATGCGGGGGACTCCTTCTGGCTCGGCACGCCATAGGATGCGTCCGTCCATTTCGGGGGGAATCCCATGAGCCATTCCACCCAGTCCGGGTTCAGCGCCGCTTTCTCGGAAAGGGGCTGCTCCTGCCGGATCACCTGAGCCGACAGGTTGGAGGACGGGGATTTGTCCCGGAAGGCCGCGGGTTTCAGGGTGGTACGGTAGCCCTCCGACGCTGCCGGGGTCAGGTAGAACACCGCCGCCGACAGGGACAGGCTCCAGATCGTCCCGTCCTTGTTCCGCTTGCGGAATATCCCATTGTCCGACAGGAACACATCCAGGTTGGCAGCGTCCCGTCCCGTGGATTTGTCGGATGCAAGGGGTGTGGGAAACATCAGCCGCGACGATAAAAGTTCGCTGGCGCTCATGCCATGCGCCGACGCCGCAAGCC
>CAKROP010000107.1 GCA_934373375.1 uncultured Anaerosacchariphilus sp. | reverse complement strand
GATCTGCTCTTCCAGCGTCTGCCTGCCGGTCCAGTGTCGGTCCGTCACCGCGTAGAGCAGCAGCATCTCTTTCTTAAATTTCATTCTATCTTATCCCTTTCTGTGTGTTCGCCGTCTGTTCTGCCTTTTCTGAAAAGGCTGACAGGTAGCATCCCGGCGCTTCACATACCATAGCGCCGCTCATGACGCACACGCCTGCCGCCCCCGCGGCCATCACCTCTTTGTAATTCTCCGGATCGATTCCGCCGATGGCGTACACAGGGATCTTCACGCTTTCACACACCTGTTTCAAAAACTCCGGCCCCCGCCCGGGCAGTCCTTTTTTGCAGTCTGTATCAAATATATGCCCCGCAGTGATATAAGTACAGCCAAGCGCCTCTGCCTCCCGGGCGTCCTCCGCGGAATGGCAGGACGCGCCCAGCACGGTAAAATATGCCCGCTCATCCGGGGATAAGTTCCGCAGGATAGGCAACGGCAGATGGAGCCGCTTTACGCCCAGCTCCAGGGCTGCCCCCGGAAAGCTGTGCAGGATACAGGGAGTACCGTGCCCTTCACAGATCTCCGCTGCTCTCCGCGCCAGTTCCAGATATTCCGTCTCCGGCAAATCCTTTTCCCGCAGAATGATACCCCCGGGTCCCGCCGCAGCCAGCGCTTCTATACGCCCGAAAAAATCCTCTTTGCAAAGCTTACGGTTTGTAATCACTAACACATTAGACATACACATAATCATTCAGCACCGGCTGAAGTCCTTCCTCCGTAATATCCTCGTACATGGTTTCAAAGCTCCGCCCGTCATTGATCTCAAACTGCTCGTCGCCGGTCTCAGTTCCGTCGTCCTTGCCGCTGTACTTGCTCTCATGATCCCCGATACCGGTGGACACGCCCGCAGATACCTTCGTCGCCGCAATCTTCACGATCCCGTTCCGGAAGGACGCGCTCTCCCGGGAGGACACGGTGATCCCCACGTAAGGCAGAAAGATCCGGTACGCGCAGATAATCTGACACAGCTGCTTTTCATGGACGTCCAGCGGATTGATCTTATCGTTGTTGATAATCGGACGCAGTCTCGGACAGGACAGGGACATTTCCGCATGGGGATATTTCCGCTGCAGATAATAGACATGCAGCGCGCTTGCCAGCGCGTCCTTATGAAAATCCGACAGTCCCAGAAGCGCCGAAAATCCCACGCCGCGCATGCCGCCCATCAGCGCCCTCTCCTGGGCGTTGAACCGGTAGGGCCATACACGCTTGTGACCCATCAGATGCAGCGTTTCATATTTATCCGTGTCATAGGTCTCCTGAAATACCGTCACGTAGTCCGCGCCGCATTCATGAAGATACCGGTATTCATCGGAATTGACCGGATAAATCTCCAGACCCACCATCCGGAAATACTGTTTCGCCAGCTTACAGGCCTCGCCGATGTAATCGACGCCGCTCTTACCGCGGCTCTCACCGGTCAGAATCAGGATCTCCTCCATACCGCTGTCGGCGATAACCTTCATTTCTTTCTCGATCTGCTCCATATTGAGCTTCATGCGGTTAATGTGGTTATAGCAGTTGAAGCCGCAGTATACACAGTAATTTTCACAGTAATTGGCGATATAAAGAGGTGTAAACAGATACACCGTATTGCCGAAATGCTTGCTGGTCTCCCATCTGGCCCGCTCTGCCATCTGCTCCAGGAAGGGTTCCGCTGCCGGGGATAATAAAGCCTTAAAATCCTCCACGGAGCAGATACGGTGCTCCAGGGCTGCTTTTACATCCTTCTCCGTATACTTCTGATAATCATAGGACGCCACCTGGGACATGACTTTCTCGCAGACGTCCGAGTCGATCTGCTCCATGCCGGGCATGTACTCCATATGGTTGGTTCTGGAGGAAGGATCCGTCTCCAGCTTATGCTTCTTCGCCAATGCTTTTTCGGAAAGGTATTCTGAGTCTACCAGGAACTGATTTTCCATGTCTCACACCTCTCAATCCCGCAGAAATCCGGTCAGCGGATCGGAAGCTGCAGCGCCTCTGGTCAGAACACGGCCAAGACCTGCCAGATAAGCGTTTCTTCCGGCCTCTATGGCGTCCCTGAAAGCGGAAGCCATAAGCGGCAGGTTGCCTGCTGTGGCCAGCGCCGTATTGGCCATAATGGCTGCTGCTCCCATCTCCATGGCCTCGCAGGCCTGAGAGGGCTTTCCGATACCGGCATCCACAATAATCGGCAGATCGATTTCATCAATCAGGATCTGAATAAATTCTTTTGTGGCCAGCCCCTTATTGGATCCGATGGGAGACGCCAACGGCATAACGGAAGCCGCCCCTGCGTTCACCAGATCTCGTGCCACATTCAGATCCGGATACATATAGGGCATGACCACGAAGCCCTCCTTTGCCAGAATCTCGGTGGCCTTAATGGTCTCCTGATTGTCCGGCAGAAGATACTTGGAATCCCGCATAATCTCCACCTTTACGAAATCGCCGCAGCCAAGCTCTCTAGCCAGACGGGCGATACGGACTGCTTCTTCCGCAGTTCTCGCTCCGCTGGTATTGGGAAGCAGGGTTACGTTATCCGGAATGTAGTCCAGAATGTTCTCGTGCTCCCGGGTGTTGGCCCTGCGCACTGCCAGTGTGATGATTTCCGCGCCCGCGTCCTTTACCGCAGCCTCGATTAAATTCAGGGAATATTTTCCAGATCCAAGAATAAAACGGGAATGGAATTCATGTCCCCCCAGTGTCCATGTATCGTTGTTCATATGTATACCTTCTTTCTCTTAAGTTTCACTTTTGATAGCCTTCTACGGCTCCGGCTCTTCCGCCAGAATCCGTATCACCATATGGGCCTCGTGGGCCGCGCAGGTCATGACCCGGCTGGAAACCAGCGTGCCGCACTCCTTCACATCGCTGACGCCGTCCCCGCAGAGATAAAACCGCTTCATAACCCGCCGGGTCTGTATCCGGTTCACACTGTCCATTCCGGCCATACCGGAGCCGGACAGCAGGTATTTCTCCGGGAATTTCTCCAGCACTGCATTGACCAGCATTGCCTTGCACTCCGGATTATCGAAGGCCTCGCAGATGATGTCCGCATCCTTAAGAAGCTCTCCGATATTGTCCTCCGTAATACGAAGCGCATGCGTCTCCAGCTCGATATAGGGCGCGATTTCCTTTAGATTCGCCGCCAGAGCCTCCGTCTTTGGAATACCAATCTGGTTCGCCTTGTACTGCTGCCGGTGAAGATTCGAGATATCCACCCGGTCAAAATCAATCAGAATCAGTTTTCCCACTCCGGCCCGAGCCAGGCAGATGCTGATATTGGATCCTAAGCCTCCCAGGCCGCAGATGGCCACGGTCGTGTGCTCTGCCCTTTTCTGAAAGGCTTCCCCATGCCTGGCTGCCAGGGCCCGGTACCATTCTTCCTTTGTCGGTATCATCTCAGCCGCCTCCCACAAAGCTGACCACTTCCACACTGTCACCGTCCGCCAGCACCGCCGTCTCATACTGTGCCTTTGGCACAATATCGCCATTTCGCTCCACCGCAATCCGCTTCGGATCGTAATTGGTTCCGGCCAGATATTCCGCTACGGTTTTTCCGGCGATATCCAGCACTGTTCCGTTTACTTTTACCATGCCCTCGTCTCCTGTCCCCTGGTTTTTTACAATAAAAACGGAAAGCCACCGATTTGGTAGCTTTCCGTTCTTCCTTTTTTGCTCAGGCGTCCCTACGTTGGCATTATCCAAATCAGGTTCCCGGTCGAAGGTCACACCTTCCTCTCAGCCTGTATACAAGCTCCCGTCTGTTTTATTGTCTTTTTGTATTATAAATCGGTTTATACAAAAATACAAGATTTTTTCCTGTACGTTTTTCAGGTATTTTCCATCCTTGTTTTTCTCAAAACGGGAGGCTTTCACACTCCCGCCAGACAGAAGGGCAGCTCCAGATGATGCTGTTCCAGAAGCTCCCTGTCCCGCAGGATTTCCGCTGCCGGACCATCTGCTGCCAGACCGCCGCCATCCAGAATCAGCACCCGTCCACAGGTCTCCAGCACCATGTCCAGGTCATGGGTTGCGATAAGTTTTGTGACCGGAAGCTTCTTCAGAATCTGAATCAGGCGGCGCCGATTGGCCGGATCTAATGCAGTGGAGGGTTCATCCATCAGCATCACCTCCGGCTCCATGGCCAGGATCGTGGCGATGGCCGCCAGCCGCTTTTCACCGCCGGACATCCGGTAGTTAGGGCGGTGCTTCAGATGCAGAAGCCCAAGCTCACCAAGCGCCCGTTCCGCCTGTTTTTCCGCCTCTTCCCTGCTTTTTCCGTAATTCAGCGGACCGAAAATCATGTCCTCATAGACCGTCGGCATAAACATCTGATTGTCAGAATCCTGCAGCACATAACCCAGACGCCGCCGCACCTCCGGCAGGTTATCCGGACAGACCGCCAGCTCATCGATATAGATTTTTCCTTCTACAGGCAAAAGACCCAGCATAGCTTTCATCAGGGTGGATTTTCCCGCTCCGTTGGCACCGAGAAGTCCCACCTGCTCCCCGTCCCTGATGGTAAATGACACATCACACAGAGCCTGTTCTCCTTTCCCGTAGCCACAACTCACATGCTCAAATCGTATCATAACCGGTTTCCTCCGTCTTATTCTGCTTTTTCGAAGCGCAGCTGTGCCCGGCCCGTTTATTCTCCCGGGACTTCTGCCGCTCCGCGTAATAGAACTCTCCGGTAAATCCCCGAAGTTCCATACTCTCATACAAATCCTCCGCCCGATCCATGCTTCGAAGCAGGAGCTGTCCCAGGAAGGAGCCCCAGGCTGATACTGCGATACCTTTTTGGCCCGGTGCCCGCAGGTGATAGGCCGTGGTCATGATTCCGGCCTGCTCCAGAAGCACCTCCACATAACGATAAGTCAGAAGCAGGAGCGCGGTCAGCAATTTGGGCACATGAAGCTGCCTGAGTGCCAGACAGATTTCCTCAATGGATGTGGTCGCGATCAGCAGGAACGAAGCCATCAGGCAGAAACAGCCCTTCAGCATCAGGGTTATCATGGAAATTACGCCGCCGCGAACCGCAAATGTGCCTGCTATCAGCACCATCCGCCGATCCAGAAACGGATTGAAAAGCCCCACCGCACAGACCAGGGGCAGCACGAAGCGCAGCTTATAAAAGCAGGTACGCAAGGGAATTCCGCTTATCTGATAAGCCAGAACCGGGAACAACAGCATGACGAAAAGCCCCGACAGGTTGTACGGGGCAAAGGACATGACAATGAGAATGTAAAAGATAGTTACCAGTAGCTTCAGAAGCGGAGCAAGACCATGAATCGGCGAATCCATGGTCTGAAGCTCTCTCATATTCTGAATTTCCCGGAGCGCCTCCTCGGCCCGGTTCATACCGTGCCTCCCGCCTGTCCGGCTTCGTCTTCTCTGCGTTTGCGGGCATAGCCGCCTGCCAGACAGATAAGGCCGGACGTTGCCGCCACCAAGACGATTCCCACAAGACCTGACACACTGGTCCCCGCCGGATTATCCGTATCCCGGGAAAATGCGTAATCCGGCAGAAAGGCTGTCTTCTCCTGAATGGATGCCGCATGCTCCAAAGCATCTCCGGTGATTCCATACGCTTCCTCATCGAGTCCCATATTGGACGCATAGCCCGCTTCGGCATTTCCAAAAAGGGACCACTCCAGACCGTCCGGGTTACTGCTGGCCAGAAGAGAAAGTCCACCGCCTGTCACCACCGCCGTCAGAGCCAGAATCACGATGGTGCTCCGGAAAGAATATTTTCCGGACGCCTGTCCGGCCGCGTCTGTCTCCCGCAAAAGCTCCGGTCTGGCCTCATAGAGAAACACCAGCACCGCCGCCGTAATCGCGCCCTCCACCAGTCCGATAGCCAGATGAATCGGCTGCATCAGTGCCAGGAAAGCTCCGAAGGGCAGTTCTGTGATACCCGACAGGGATGTCTCAAGCACTACGGAAAACGCGCCCAGCTGTAAGGTCAGCACACAGCCCGCCAGAGAAGCCACTATAAGTTTTTTCCGGGTGGCACCCCATTTTCCATGCATCAGTGGACGGTAGATCAGAAAATAACCCACGAAGCAGCCATAGAAGGCCATGTTCCAGACATTGGCTCCCAGCGCAAGGAGGCCGCCATCCGCGAAAAAGAGACATTGGATCGCCAGCACTGTGATCATGCACAGAAAGCCTGCGAAGGGTCCCAACACACAGGACAGCAGCATACCGCCGCAGAGATGGCCTGAGGATCCGGTTCCCGGTATGGTGTAGTTGATCATCTGTCCCGCAAATACCAGCGCGGACATAACCGCCATGGCCGGAAGCTTTTTCTTCAGCGGCTCCCGATACTTTATCTCCTCTTTTCTCAGTTCATGAATGGATACTCCCGCCGCTGTTCCGGAGAGCACGTACATGCCCGCCGCCACAGCCGGCGCCAAAAGCGCGTCTGCCATATGCATAACAAAATTCCCCCTTATTCTTCGCTCGAAGCAATTTCATTTTTCAGACTGGTTTCTGTCTTTTTGAATTGCTTTCTTTGTATTTAGTATAAAGAAGGGATTTTTTTCATACAAGCCGGTGTGGCGGTTCTTTTTTTGTTTCTTTTTTTCCACAAAAAAGCCTGATTTTAATGGAATTTTTCCACGAACATGGAAGAGTTTATCCCCATCCCCCGGTTTCTGCTGTTGATAACCCGCGAAATCCGCCAAAGAATGTGTATAGGAATAAAATGGTGAATGTCTGAAATCCTGTGCGTCTATAGCAAAGGAAAAGAAAAGGTCTCAGAATTCATCTGAGACCCTTATGCAGGAGATGGGACTTGAACCCACACAGCCTTGCGACTACAGGCACCTGAAGCCTGCGCGTCTGCCATTCCGCCACTCCTGCGCACTGCGGAAGATGGGACTTGAACCCACACGATTGCAATAATCACAAGATCCTTAGTCTTGCTCGTCTGCCAGTTCCGACACTTCCGCATTTAGTTGTTTGCCCGCTTCGTCAACGCGCTTGATTATAATAACACCGCTTCTAACAAATGTCAACTGTTTTCCCGAATTTTTTTCAAAATTTTTTATATCACTCACTTGCAAAGTTAAATTCCACCCCTCTGTGGAATTTAATCCTGCAAAAAGCTATGTTCCCAAAGGTGGAATTTAATT
>CAKROP010000106.1 GCA_934373375.1 uncultured Anaerosacchariphilus sp. | reverse complement strand
CCCTCGTAGGATTGTGTTACACACCGGGCCGAAAGAAAGCTTCCACTACTCGCAATAGTGACGGCTGGCCTCGTAAGAGGTAGCTAAACATTGTGTCGGGTAGGCCGGATTGCTCTGGCTTTCCCTATTTCTATCATTAATATATCACATCTGGTAGCAGAATGCAAGGGCATGTAATACATCGTGTAATACGTGACGTATTACATAGTTCAGCCTTTGCCTATTTTGTTTCTTCAGCAGACGCATTTATGGAGGTTCGCTCCATTCGTTCATCAATCGCCTTTTTAATATAGCCGTTTACGGATTCGCCGGAGGCTTCGGCTGCGGCCTTTATTTCCTCGTACTTTTCTTTCTGGACGTCCAGGGGGATGCGCTTAAGGTTCTTTTTAGCGTAGTTATACATGGACTGTTTTTGACCTTCTGTTAATGGCATTCGAATACCACCTTTCATTTTGGAATAGTAAGCTGGCAATATAGAGTCAACTACTCCACCTTACAAAGCGATTATAGCTTAAATTCAAGAATATGTACATATAAAAAACAAACAAAAATATATGTACATATTTGTGAGAAACGCCAATTGAATTATATGTACATATAATATATAATAAAATCATCAAGAGGAACACAGAACAGCCAAGGCGGACGGGAGTACCGAAAGGGAAAGCAAGAACGCAAGGTAACACCGGGGAGCAGCAGGCTTGACGGAAAGGCCCTGAAAGCGGCACTGCCGGAGATTTACAAGCAGTATTGTAAGGCCAGCACAAGCCGCCGGTTTACAATCGCATAAAGAAAAACCCTTGCCAGAGCGGCAACTCTGACAGGGGCAGGTAACCCGTAACAATCGCTAAGCTGGGATTACAGGTAAGATTATAGCATATCTGTAATCCCGAAACAATGGAGGATTATAGAAATGAGCATGGAAAGAGAAATGGGATGCGGCGGGTATCCGCGGATATCACTGGCGGCCTGCCGGGTGAATGCCAGGATGACAAAAACGGAAATGGCCTACAGATTAGACGTTTCGCCCGTTATGGTGGAAGCATGGGAGAAGGGAGAAGAGGAGCCGGAGCTGGAACAGCTTAGAAAAATCAGTGAGATTTCCGGGGTTCCGATGAATTTACAGGAGGAACAGTCAATGGAATGGCATAAGAAAGAGATTATAAGACTAATAGAGGGGATAGATGACAGCAAGCTGATGGAGTTCTTATACAGATTCATCGTGAGAATATTGCAAAACAGAGGAATGGTGGTATCAAAGCATGAGGAGGTGTGAAATGACAGACTATAAGGAAATGATTATTGTGATGCTGGAAAAGATAAAAAAAGAGGAGAATCTGAGGCGAGTGTATAAGCTTTTAGAATATCTCTGGCTGAACGAGTGATGAAACGTGGCAGAAATGGCAGCAGGACGGGTTCCTGCTGCCTGTATGAAGATAGAAAGGCAGGTTTATGGCAGAAAAGCGGAAGGACAGCAAGGGCCGTATACTGAAGAACGGCGAATATCAGAAGAAAAGCGGCCAGTATGAGTTCCGGTACCTTCAGGGGAGTGAGTGGAAGAGTGTGTATAGCTGGCGCCTGGTGGCCACGGACAAAACGCCGCCGGGTAAGAAAGAAGATGTTCCGCTTCGTGAAAAAGAAAAATCGATACTGCGGGATCTGGAAGATGGAATCAACAGCACGCTTGCGGCCAAGCTCCAGATGAATGAGCTGTTTGAAATGTACCTGAGCAGTAAAAAGAAGCTGAGTGATAAGACGAAACGGAAATACTGCCAGCTCTGGAAGTTACATGTAAAGGAGAACAGTTTTGGAACGATGTCACCGGCAAAGATAAAGAAGGCGAATGTACAGCGCTTCTATGCGGAATTGAGCAGAGGCGGCCTTTCGGATACGACGATCCGGATGTACCACAACAATCTGATTCAGCCGGCCCTTGTCTATGCGGTGGACAATGACCTGATAAGGAAGAACCCGGCCAAGGGTTGCCTGGAGGAGTACACTGCGGCGAAAAAACGGCGGGCACTGACCCGGAAGGAACAGGAGGTATTCCTAGAGTACGTGAAGAACAGCCCGATTTACTGTATTTATCTTCCGATGTTCCAGATCATGATAGGCACGGCCTGCCGTATCGGTGAGATATGCGGCCTTACCTGGAGCAATGTGGATATGAGGCACGGAGAGATACATATCCGTCAGCAGCTTATCTACGAGAAGATAGACGGCAAAATGACGATGTACATGGGCGAACCTAAGACAGAAAGCGGCAAACGCACCATCGGCATGATTCAGCAGGTGCGGAAAGCCTTTATAGAGCAGAAACGGATCTGCCTGCAGCTGGGCCGCAGGAGCGAGATAGAAGTGGACGGGCAGAGGGACTTTGTATTTTTGAATAACTGGAATCGACCCTATACGACAACCGGGGTAAATGAAATATTGAAACGGATTGTGAACCGATATAATGCGGAGGAACGGCAGCAGGCCCGGAAAGAAAAGCGAAAGCCCTTCCTGCTGCCGCATATCTCCAATCACATTTTGCGGCATACCGGATGCACCCGGATGGCGGAGGCGGGAATCGACGTGAAGGTTCTGCAGGTAATTATGGGACACAGCGATCCAGCGGTGACCTTAAAGGTATATGACCATGTGGAGAAGGAGCGGATGAAAAAGGAGATTCTGAAGATGGAATACGTGGTCTGAGTTTACCAGATATTTTACCAGATTTGAAAAACACAGGATAAAACGTGATAAAATGAAAAGTGCCGGAAAAGCCTGATTTTATGCGGAAAAGAAGCAGGATAAAATCTGATGAACGGTATTTCAGTCTATTTCATTCATAACACTCGGGGACTTCCGGGAGGAAGCCCCCACTCCCTCGTATTTACTGGGTTTTCCGAAGAAGGAAGATCCTTTTTTTTGCCCATTTTTGGCCGTTTGACGACAAATGAAAATCAAAAAAATCAGATTTATCTGTTTACATGTTATGTCCTTGAGGATTATACTGGAAGCAGTGCAATATATAAGCTGTGTAAAAGAAAGTCTGACAGCTGGAGTCGGAATTTTGGTAATACGGCATTTTTTTTGTATACCGTATTTGTAATAGAAGGAATTATCAATCCAAATAAAGAATAAAAAGGAGTAAAGCTATGAACCATATTTTAATCGCTTATTTCTCCAGAGCCGGAGAAAATTATTTCGGAGGTAAAATCAAAAGCGTAGAAGTGGGCAATACCGAAATTTGCGCAAAGGAGCTTAAGAAGGCTATCGAGGCGGATCTTTTCAAAATCGAGATGAAAGAGCCCTATTCGGACAACTATAAAAAATGCGTGGCGCAGGCCATGAAGGATATGACCATTAAGAAGCGCCCGGAGCTGAAGAAATTACCGGAGAGTATCGAACCCTATGATACGATCGTTCTGGGCTATCCCAATTACTGTGGAAGCATGCCGCAGGCGGTCACCACGTTTCTGACGGCCTTTGATTTTACAGGGAAGAAGATTCTGCCCTTCTGCACCAACGAAGGAAGCGGCATGGGCCGGAGCGAAGGCGTGATTAAGAAGCTCTGTCCGACGGCGGAAGTGAAAGAGGGACTGCCCGTACATGGAAGCATGGCGGCTGAGGCAGGCTCGACATTGGCGGACTGGGTGAGTAGAAATATATGAAGAAGAAATCCGAAATTGCGTAGAGATAATTTTATATCTGCAGATGGATAAATACCGATATTTATGGAAGTAAGGGAGTGGAAAACTCATGGATGAACGCCTGAAACAACAGCTCGATTTCGCCCTGGAAATCGACAAAGAGAAAAATATCTTCCGACAGACCCACCTGTCCGGACACGGGAGAAATGAGAATGACGCGGAGCATGCCTGGCATATGGCAATTATGGCTTATATTCTGCGTGAATACGCCAATGAACCGGTGGATATCGCGCGGGTCATGCTCATGTGCCTGATTCACGATATCGTGGAAATCGACGCAGGCGACACCTATGCCTACGACGCGGAGGGTTTGAAGACCCAGAAAGCCCGGGAGAACGCGGCTAAGGAGCGTATTTTCTCTCTGCTTCCGGATGAGCAGAAGCAGGAATTGATGCAATTATTTGATGAATTTGAAGAATTTACAACCCCGGAGTCCCAGTTTGCCCATGCCATGGACAACCTGCAGCCGCTGATCCTGAACAACAGCAATGGCGGCGGAGACTGGAAGGAGCATGACGTATCGGCGGAGCAGGTCTACGGAAGACAGCGGAAGACCCGGCTTGGTTCCGAACGGCTCTATGAAGAAACCGATCGCATTCTTCAGGAAAATATCCGGAAGGGCAGCCTGAAAAAGTAAAAAATGAGGAGTGACTGGCTTGCAAATCCCCCTCGGATATACTATGATAATCTTAGCGAAAGACGCGAAAAATCATCGTGTATTCGAGGGGGATTTTATATGAATCAGCTGAATGAGACAGATGCTGAGAAGATACTTTCCGCGGTCCGGATCGGTCTGTGGCGGGTGGAATTTGAGGAAGGAAAACCGACCCGTTTTTATGCGGACGCAGTGATGGACGAGCTGCTGGGTGTGGCCGGGGATGTGACGCCGGAGGAGCGCTTCCGGTTCCATATCGCCCATGTGCATCCGGCAGATATGTCCATGTTTCAGGATTATGCGGATAAACTGGCGGAAGTACGGACGGAGATTGTATACCGGTATCTGCACCCCTTAAAAGGGGAAATGCTCGTGCGCTGCGGCGGTGTGCGGGACATGTCGGAGAAGGGCTTTATCTATACTATGGGGACGCATCAGGATATCTCTGAAACCGTAAGGCTGGAGCGGGAACGGGAGATGGAGCGGCGGCTGACGGAGATGAATAAGAGCCTTCAGAGGGACCGGGAACGCCGGGAGGATTATTATCGTGAGCTTCTGGATATGCAGAGCTGTGGAATTCTTGCCTATACCATACCGGATCACCGGGTCGTCCATATGAATGCGGAAGCCCTTCGCATGTACGGGATGAAGAATATAGGTGATGCACAGGGAAAAATCGGGAATGCCTTGCGGAGCGTATACTTTCCGAAACCGGGGACAGTGGAAAGACTGAGAAGGCTTCAGAAAGAAGATGATTCCATGGATTACGAGTGTATCATCGGAAAAGGCAGCTCCAATGAGAGCCATATTGTGGCCAAGACGAAGATTGTGCAGATTCCGACCGGAGAGCGGGCTGCCCTTACTACCTTTGTGGATATCTCAGAAATGATGGTTCTGAAAAACGCCCTGCAGCAGGCAGAGGAGGGGAGCCGGGCCAAATCAGCCTTCCTCTTTGCCATGTCCCATGATCTTCGGACGCCCATGAACGCGATTATCGGCTACGCGAATCTGATGGAGAGCCACTGGGGGGAGGAGGAGCTTACCGCCGGATATCTGAAGAAGCTGAAAGAGGCCAGTCAGTTTTTACTTGGTCTTATCGGAAATGTGCTGGAGCTTGCGCGGATTGAGAGCGGAAAAGAAGGCTTAAGCGAAGAAGTCTGGGATATGCGGAAGCTGGAAGATACGATAGATATGCTTCTGAATGATGAGATAGCCAGAAAGCATCTGAAGCTGGAAAAGCATATGCGCGTGACGCATCCCTATATCTATTGCGACGCCATGAAGCTGCGGGAGATTCTGATGAATCTCATGAGTAACGCGGTGAAATATACGCCTGCAGGAGGAAAGGTCTGCCTGACAATGGAAGAACTGCCATCTGAGAAAGCTGGTTATGCGCAGTTTCGCGGGATTGTAGAGGACAGCGGCATCGGTATCAGCGCGGAATATCTGCCCCACATTTTTGAGGAATTCACAAGAGAACGGAATTCATCGGAAAGCGGAATTCAGGGAACAGGTCTGGGGCTGCGAATCGTGAAGTCCTTTGTGGATATGATGGACGGAAGCATCCTGGTAGAAAGCGAGCAGGGAAAAGGAACCCGGTTTACAGTTTTACTTTCCTGCCGGATTGCGGAGAAAAATGATCTGAAGCAGAAGGAAGCCTCCACGGACAGACTTATGCTTTCGGGAAAACGAATTCTTCTGGCGGAGGACAATGTGCTGAATGCGGAGATTGCCATGACGCTGCTTGCGGATGCCCAGGCGGAGGTGGATCTTGCGGAGGATGGCGTCTGCGCAATTCAGAAACTTCGGGAGGTGCCGGAAGGGTATTATGATTTGATCCTGACGGATATTCAGATGCCGCGGATGAATGGATATGAGATGGCGAAGGCCATTCGGGCGCTTCCTGACGCCAAAGCGGCCATACCAATCATTGCCATGACGGCCAATGCTTTTGAGGAAGATCGAAGGGCGGCCCTGGCAGCCGGTATGGATGGCTATGTGGTGAAGCCGGTGGAGACGGCAGCGCTTGGAAAAGCCATAGCGGAGCTTAAAATTTAATCCTTTGTAAGGAACGGCAGGCCAGATGGCCTGCCTTAAATTTCCGGAATATCTGCGTTACCGTGAAGAGTGAAGGTGCGTCCAAATTCCGCCGAGGTACGGTGGGAGATGGAAAGCACGGTGCGGTGCGCACAGACACGGCGCAGGGCCCGCAGTACATGCTGCTCGGTCTCTGCGTCCAGATTGGCGGTGATTTCGTCCAGCAGCAGAAGGTCCGGGTCGGAAGCGGCTGCCCGTGCGATGGAAAGCAGCTGCCACTGGCCCTGGGAAAAGAGCTCCGGCGCGCAGGGGGTATCATAGCCTTGCTCCAGATGGGAAATGGTGTCGGAGAGGCCGGTCAGCTCTGCCGCTTTTCGGACGGCTTCGTCGGAAATGGCCGGATCGAACAGCGTAATCTGGTCCCGCACGGTTCCGGGAACCATGTGGAAGGACTGCTCCACATAGCCGAAGAGCTTCCGGCGTCTCGCTTCCGGAATGGAGGCCGCCGGGACGCCGTGAATCAGAACCTGTCCGGAGGTGGGCCGGTAAAGACCCAGGAGCAGCTTGAAAAGCGTACTTTTTCCGGCTCCGGTGCGGCCCAGGAGCGTCAGCTGGTCTCCGGCTTCGACGGTCAGGTTCAGGTGCTTCAGAACGGGCTTGCCATCCTCGTAGGCAAAGGAAACGTCACGGAATTCCACGATGGGAGCGTCGGCAGCCGCCCTTCCCCCATTTTCAGTAAAAGCGGGAGAATCGGAAGCACCGGTTTCCAGGCGTTCCTTCTCCGGCAGTTCC
>CAKROP010000105.1 GCA_934373375.1 uncultured Anaerosacchariphilus sp. | reverse complement strand
AACAGTCTTTTAAGAGAAAGAAGATTTTCCGCGTCATGATCCAGTATCTGGGTCCGGTGTTCGCTGTGATTATTCTGATTAGTTCGGTGGCGAACGCCTTTGGGTGGATTTCGATGTAGTCCTATCCGATATCTAAGAAGAGGTGTTACAAATAGTCAAAAACAGGCTATTTTGCAACACCTCTTTTTTTCTCTTATTTCTTGAATATATTTCTCCATTTATGTATAATATATTATATAGTTTTAACTGTTTTTAGCATTTATAGATAATATATTATCTAATATTGTTTTTTTGGAAAAGGACCACATTTTATGAACGAATACATCTGGGAAACCGCCGAAGAATTAGATAAAAAATTAGCCGACCGGGTGCGCCTTATCCGGAAGCGCCGCTCTATCTCTCAGGAGAAACTGGCGCAAATCAGTGGCGTAAGCTTCGGCTCTGTGAAGCGTTTCGAAAACACCGGACAGATTTCTCTTATCTCCCTGACCAAAATTGCTATGGCGCTGGATATGGCGGGTGATTTGAGACAGATTTTTACCGAAGTTCCATATCGGAATATTCAGGAGGTTATCAATGAAAACAAATAAAGTAATTCAGGTACGATACGATGGTCGCCTGGTCGGTACTCTCGCACTGACCAGCGCACATAAAGCCGCATTTGAATACTCGGAAGAATGGCTGGAGACCGGATTTCCTGTCAGTCCGTTTTCACTTCCGCTGAAACGCCAGGTTTTCCTTCCGCCCAAGGATTATTTTGACGGCTTATTTGGCGTCTTTGCTGATAGTCTGCCGGATGCATGGGGACGGCTTTTGCTTCACCGCCTCTTAAAACAGCAGGGTGAAAATGCGGATAACCTCACGGTTCTCGACCGTCTTGCCATTGTAGGTTCTTCCGGCATGGGCGCACTTACCTACCGCCCTCAGTACGACCTTTCTACAGAACCCGCCCTGGATAATCTGGACGAACTGGCTCTGCAATGTCAGAAGATCCTGAACACCGAATTTTCTGAAAAACTGGATGAATTATACCGTCTGGGCGGAACCAGCGGCGGCGCGCGGCCCAAAATTATGACGCATGTCGACAACAAATCCTGGATTATCAAGTTCCCCGCTCATGTGGACGGGCCGGACGCCGGATTTATGGAATACCAGTACGCCTTATGTGCGGAACAATGTGGGATTACTGTAAGCCCATTCCGCTTATTCCATTCCGATGTATGCAAAGGATACTTTGGTACGAAACGCTTTGATCGGCTCGTGACTCCCGACGGCGAAAAGCGGATTCATATGCTGACAGCCGCCGCTCTTCTGGAACTGGATTTTGAGCAGCCAAGCCTTGATTATCATGCCTTAATGAAGCTGACAAAAATCCTGACCCGTGATAATCCTCAGGATCTGGAAAATATGTACCGTCGCATGTGCTTCAATGCCTTTGCCCACAACCGGGACGATCATGCAAAGAATTTTACCTATCTTTACGATGATACTACAGATTCTTGGCGGCTGAGTCCGGCCTACGACCTGACCTACAGTAATACTTACTACGGCGAGCACACTACGACCATCGATGGAAACGGGCGAAATCCCGGGATGAAGGAACTGGTTGCCGTCGGAACTGCCGCTGGTCTGAAAGCTGATTTATGTAAAACTATTGCATCTGAAATTGATACCTGCGTAAAAGAAATGCTTGGGGCATATGTTTTGTAACTTTTCCAACCGTTTTTATTCTTATTTTGCAACTTTTCTATCTTTTGTAAATAATTGGATAAAAAACAGGGCACAGCTTTTTGCCATGTCCCGTTTTTTCATCTGTATCATCCGTACTTTTTTATTTTTCCAACCGCCCGCAGGTCTCCATCTCTCTCCGAAGCTCTGCAGCCAGCTCTGGCGTAAAGCTTCCCTCTTTCGCTCTCCAGCGCCAGTTTTCACCCACCGTGGATGGCGTATTCATACGGGCTTCGCTTCCCAGTCCCAGGATATCCTGCGCCTGTACGATGGCAAGCTCTGCCCGGCTGTTCCAGATGGCAGCGAGCATAGCCCGGGCCGCCGCCTCATCCTCTGTCTCATGGAGATATTCCCTGGCATAGGCCACATCCTCCGCCGGAGCCGTCTTCATCCAGCCCAGCGCCGTATCGTTATCGTGGGTTCCCACATAGGCCACACAATGCTCCGGATAATTCTCCGGCAGATAGGCGTTGCCGCCTCCGTCCCGGCTGTCAAAGGCAAACTCCAACACCTTCATGCCCGGAAAGCCGCTGTCCTTCAAAAGCTGATGGACTGACTCTGTCAGGTACCCCAGATCCTCCGCAATGATCCGCTGCGGCCCAATCTGTTCCTCCACTGCCCGGAACAGACTGATTCCCGGTCCCTGCTTCCAACGCCCGCCCCGGGCAGTTGTATTTCCATACGGAATCGCATAGTAGGAATCAAAGCCCCGGAAATGGTCGATCCGCAGGATATCGTAGACCTTGCAGAGATACTGAATCCGTCTGACCCACCAGTCATAATTGTTCTTTTCCATATATTCCCAATCGAAGAGGGGATTTCCCCAGAGCTGTCCGTCTGCGGAAAAGCCGTCCGGCGGACAGCCGGCCACTTCCTTGGGATTCCGGTTCTCATCCAGCTGGAACAGCTCCGGATGTGCCCACACGTCCACGCTGTCCAGGGACACATAGATGGGCAGATCGCCAATCAGACGGACGCCCTGCTCATTGGCGTAAGCGCGAAGCTCCTTCCACTGCCGGAAGAACAGATATTGAAGCACCTTCCAGAAGCGAATCTCCTCCGCGTACCGAAGCTCAATCTCTGCTGTCGAAAGGGGCTCCCACTCCTGCCAGGACGCTCCTCCATGAGCATGCTTCATGGCCATGAAGCGGGCGTAATCTCCCAGCCAGTAATCATTGTTCTCACAGAATTCCGGATAATCCGAAGGAATCCGCATAAGGAACCGCTCTGCGGCCTTCCGCAGAATCGGATACCGCTTCTCGTACAGGGCTCCATAATTGACCTTCTCCGGCACGCTCTCCCAATCTACCTCTCCATACTCCTGCCATTCCAGAAGTCCGTCTGCCTCAAGCAGCTCCAGGTCAATAAAATAAGGATTGCCCGCATAGGTAGAAAAGGACTGGTAGGGAGAATCCCCGTAGCTGGTGGGGCAGATGGGAAGCAGCTGCCAGTAGCCCTGACCTGCCGCCTTCAGGAAATCAATGAAATCCCGCGCCGGTTTTCCCATGCTGCCGATTCCGTAGGGACTCGGAAGGGAAGAAAGGTGCATCAAAATTCCACTGCTTCTCACCGGCCATCACGCTCCTTCTTCCACAAGATAGGGTTTCAGATCCTCCTGAAGCTTTTCATCTCCGTCCGTATAGGCGCAGAGCTCCAGCGGGTGGGTCAAATTCAGGGAAAAGATACCCATAATGGATTTGGCGTCAATGGTATAGCGTCCCGACACCAGATCGAAATCATAGGGATAGCGGGTAATGGTATTTACAAAGTCTTTTATTCTTTCAATGCTGTTCAATAAAACGGTATATTTCGTCATCGTGATTTTTCCTCCTGACTGTCTGATTTTTAATCCTAATGACAAATGATCGCTTCTGTCTCCGCGTCAAAGACATGAATTTTATTCACATCCAGGGCCAGCTTCGCCACGTCCTCCGCGCGGATTCCGGTACGGGACGGCACTCTGGCCACCAGCTTCTGTCCGAAGCAGGTCAGATACAGATAAATCTCAGAGCCCATCATTTCCGCCAGATCTACCTTCGCCTCAATATTGGAAGCGTCGGAGATAGCCAGGAAGGATTCCTCCGCATGAATGTCCTCCGGGCGGATGCCCATGATAACCTCTTTTCCTGCATAAGCCTCCAGCTCCGGCTTGTTTACCGGAATCCGGTAATCGCCAAATACCAGTACGGTTCCGGCAGCATCCTTCTCCACCTTCACGTTCACAAAATTCATCTGAGGAGAACCGATAAAGCCTGCCACAAACTTGTTGCAGGGATAATTGTACAGGTTCTGGGGCGTGTCTACCTGCTGGATAATACCGTCCTTCATGACCACAATACGATCACCCATGGTCATCGCCTCGGTCTGATCGTGGGTTACATATACGAAGGTGGTCTGCAGACGCTTATGTAACGCGGCGATCTGGCTTCTCATCTCGGTACGGAGCTTGGCGTCCAGGTTGGACAGGGGCTCGTCGAGAAGAAATACCGCAGGGTTCCGCACCATGGCGCGGCCCAGTGCCACACGCTGTCTCTGTCCGCCGGACAGAGCCTTGGGCTTCCGGTCCAGATACTCCGTCAGTCCCAGAATCTCGGCTGCCTCGCGCACCTTTTTGTCAATCTCGTCCTTGGGCGTGCCGTGAAGCTCCAGGGCAAAGGACATATTTTTGTATACGGTCATATGGGGATACAGGGCATAGCTCTGGAATACCATCGCAATATCCCGATCCTTGGGCGCCACATCGTTCACTCTTTTATCGCCGATGTACAGGTCGCCTGAGCTAATCTCCTCCAGACCTGCAATCATGCGGAGGGTCGTAGACTTTCCACAGCCGGACGGTCCGACCAGCACGATAAATTCCTTGTCGTGAATTTCCAGATTCAGATCCGGAACCACTGTATTTTTATTGTCATAGGTTTTCACCACATGCTTAAATGTAATATCTGCCATTTTTCTTCCTCCTTACCATGTCCGCCCGGAGCGTACACCGTAATTATTCCATATCTTCACCGTTACCCATCTTATCTTCTGTTCTGTCTCAGCGGGCGATTTTCGCCGCGCTCTCTCCCTCCACGATATCAAAGGGAAGAAGCTCATGCACCGCCGGACGCTCTCCCGCAATGTCCGAGAGCAGAATTTCCAGGCTCCGGTCGGCTATCCTTTCTCTGGCCTGGCGCACCGTAGTGAGCCGCGGAGAAAGATAATTTCCCAGTTCAATTCCGTCAAAGCCCATGACCGAGACGTCCTCCGGCACCCGCAGTCCCCGGTCCCGGATGGCGCGGATAGCGCCCACTGCCAGCACGTCTGCCATGGCAAATACCGCCGTCAGATCCGGCATCTGCTCAAACAGCTGCTCCATGGCGTGATAGCCCTCCTCCATGGAAAAGAACGCTGGCCGATACTGCCGACCGGGCTCCAGCTTCATGCCCTGCTCCGCAAAGGCTTTTTCGCAGCCCTTGTACCGGGTATGGGCCGCATGGGACTTTTCCATATAGCCGCCCAGAATACCGATGTTCCGGTGGCCCAGCTTCAGAAGATGCGCTACCGCTGCCTGCGCGCCTGCCTCGTCGTCCGTACTGACACTGGAGAGATTGTCAAAGCCCAGCTCCGCCGCCGAGTTGGTAACCAGCACGCAGGGAATCTCCAGCCGGTCAAACCGCTCTTTGAAGAATTCCAGGTCGCTTCCCAGAAAGAGAATCCCCAAGGGATGCCGCTCCAGGCATACCCTTTCGGCCCGCTCCACCTCGTTTTCCTCCTCACCGATATAGTAGATGAAGGAAGCGTACTTTTTTTCGCTTAAAAGCCGCTGCAGCCGCTCCACGATGGAAGCGAACAGCATATTCTGGGAACCCTTTACGATAATCGCGATTCCGCTGCTGGCCTGCTGCTTTAAGTGCTTGGCGTTGCTGTTTAGTTTGAAATGGTGCTTTTCCACCACCGCCATAATGGTCTTTCGCGCTTTTTCCGATACGTCCGGATGATTATTGAGCACACGGGACACCGTGCCTACCGCGTATCCGGACTCCTTCGCAATGTCTTTGATTGTCATCTGTATGTTTATCCCTTAACTGCTCCCGCAGCCACTCCTTTGATAATGTGTTTCTGGCCCAGCAGATATACGATGACAATGGGGATTACGGTCAACATAATACTTGCCATCATGGGGCCCATCTCTACTTTACCATAACTTCCGCGGAAATACTGGATCAACATGGGAATCGTTTTATAATTTTTGATATCCAGTACCAGGGTCGGCAGAAGATAATCGTTCCATACCCACATGGCCTCCAGGATTCCTACGGATACCAGGGTCGGCTTCAGCATGGGAAGCACGATCAGGAAGAAGGTCTGCAGCGGATTGCAGCCGTCGATCATGGACGCTTCCTCCACCTCCAGGGGAATGGATTTCATAAAGCCCGCGAACATGAAAACCGCCAGGCCCGCGCCGAAGCCCAGGTAGATAATCCAGATATTCCAGGGCTTGTTAAGGCTCATGGAATCCGCTGTCTGGGACAGGGTAAACATCACCATCTGGAAGGGTACGACCATGGAAAATACAAACAGGTAATACAGAATCTTGGACAGCTTTCCCTTTACCCGGGTGATGTACCAGGCACACATGGAGCAGCAAATGAGAATCGCCGCCACTGAGGTGATGGTAATCAGAAGGCTGTAGCCTAAGCTCTGTAAAAAGCCCTTGGAGGCAATCGCGTTGGCGTAGTTCGCCAGGCCTGCGAAGGTGTCCGCCGTCGGCAGGGTGAAGGCGCCGGAGGTGGTAATCGCCGTCTCCTTCTTTACAGAGTTAAAGAGAATCATGACAATCGGATAGACATACAGCAGCGCCAGAATGCTCAGAAACACTACCATAATCGTATCCTGTATCTGTTTTTTCTTTCTCATCTTACTGCTGCACCTCCCTCTTACGTGTAGCCCGCAGCTGGAGCACGGAAATTACGATAACCAGCAGGCAGAACAGTACGGCCTTGGCCTGGCCGAGACCCTTCCACTGGGCTCCTGCCCTTGCATAGAAGGTCTGATAGATATTCAGCGCCAGCATCTCTGTCATATGGTTCGGATCTCCTCCGGTCAGTGCCAGGTTCTGGTCAAAGAGCTTGAAGGAGTTGGTCAGCGTCAGGAATACACAGATGGTAATGGACGGCATAACCATAGGAAGCTTCACCTTCCATAAGGTCTGCCAGGGCGTCGCGCCGTCGATCTGGGCTGCCTCCAGCAGATCATCGGAGACGTTCTGCAGTCCCGCGATATAGATGATCATCATGTAACCAATCTGCTGCCAGCACATAAGAATAATCAGTCCCCAGTAGCCCGCGGAGCTATTCAGCGCCAGAAGCGGCTGTCCCACGATGGAGAGTACGCAGTTGATCAGAATCTGCCAGATATATCCCAGCACGATACCGCCGATCAGGTTCGGCATAAAGAAGATCGTACGGAAAATATTGGTACCCT
>CAKROP010000104.1 GCA_934373375.1 uncultured Anaerosacchariphilus sp. | reverse complement strand
AGCCGGAGGAGGCCAATGCCTTCGACGTACCGGTTCCGGCACTGGACGAGGAATTCGATCTGGCGCTGATCGGAACCAAGGGCGTATGGTATGACCATAAGGTCAGCGTATCCAATCCGGAGCTTCTTCAGGACTAATACGCGAAACGCAGAATAAATGTAACTGTTCAGGGGATTGAACTGTTACGAATAAGTAAAATGCAGGGGCTGTTGTGGAATGTGCAGAACGTTTTGCGGCAGCCCCCTTGTTCAAATAAGATTCGAGGGGTAAAGCTATGACAATCGATGAATTACAGCTGGCAGACGGGAATTACACAGTAGAAGTGACTATGGAGGGCGGCAGTGGCCGGGCCACCATTGAGTCGCCCACCGCGTTGTCCGTAGAGGACGGACAGGCAACCGCACAGATTACCTGGAGCAGCAATCATTACGATTATATGATCGTGGGCGGCGAGAAATATCTTCCGGTGAGTACAGAGGAACATTCTGTCTTTGAGATTCCGGTAGATGTGTTTGACGAGGAGATCGATGTGATTGGTGATACCACGGCCATGAGTACGCCCCATGAGGTAGAATATACGCTGACCTTTGTGTCGGATTCTATCAAGGGAGAGAACGGCGGCAGCACGGGTGGCTCGGGTTCCACCACGGCGGCAGCAGGTATCGTGATTATCGTAGTAGCGGCAGCGATTGCAGCGACTGTAATGCGGAAAAAGAGGAATACGAAAGCATGAAAAAGAGACTGACGGCACTTGCGCTGTGTCTGGCAATGAGTCTGGGGCTTGCAGCCTGCGGGGCAGGCGGATCCGATTCAGGAGAGAACAGCACGGATATCAGTGACGAGCTGACCTATACAGACAGCACGGAACTGGAATACGCGCAGAAATTTACCATTGACAATTATGAAGGCGGCTACGCGCTGATCACCATCACAGACGGAGGACGCTTCCTGGTAGTCCCGGAAGGGAAGGAAGCGCCGGCAGATCTGGCGAAGGATATCACCGTGTTACAGCAGCCCATTCAGAATATATATCTGGTGGCTTCAGCAGTTATGGACATGTTTGTGTCCCTGGACGCCCTGGATACCATCAGGTTCAGCGGCACCAAGACGGAGGGCTGGTATATCGACGAGGCAAAGGCGGCCATGGAGAACGGCGACATTCTCTATGCGGGCAAATATTCTGCGCCGGATTATGAGCAGATTTTGGCCCAGAATTGTGATCTGGCCATCGAGAATACCATGATTTCCCACACGCCGGAGGTACAGGAACAGCTGGAAAAGTTTGGAATTCCAGTGCTGGTGGATCACTCCAGTTATGAGCCGAATCCCCTGGGACGGACCGAGTGGGTGAAGCTCTACGGCCTTCTGACCGGCCATGAGGAGGAAGCCGAGGCGGCCTTTGCCAAAGAGGCGGACGCCTTCGAGGCCATCAGCGGCGAGGCGGCCACGGGTAAGACGGTGGCATTTTTCTATATCACCAGCAACGGCGAGGCCAACGTGCGGAAATCTGCCGACTATCTGCCGAAAATGATTGAGCTGGCTGGCGGTACTTACATTTTCCAGGATCTGGGAGATGAGGATGACGCCATGTCCACCATGTCCATGCAGATGGAGGAGTTTTATGCTGGAGCGAAGGACGCGGATTACATCATTTACAACAGCACCATAGAGGGACAGCTTTCCTCGGTGGATGAGCTTCTGGCCAAGAGCCCCCTGCTTCAGAAATTCAAGGCGGTGCAGGAGGGGCATGTGTACTGCACGACCAAGAACCTGTATCAGTCCACCATGGAGCTGGGCACAATCACGTCGGATATTCACCGGATGCTGGAGGGGGACGACGGAGATTTGACTTATCTTTACAGGTTAAACTGATACGATTCGGAGCGCAAAGAGAGGGCTCCGGAAAGTATGCGCCGGATAACAGAGACACGGTAGCTGTGGGGATTCGCACAGTGACAGAAGGGAACGAGAACGATGCGTAACACAACAGGCGGCAGAAATGCCCGAAACAAAGGAAGATACGGGGCGGCATTTTTGATACTGGCCCTGCTGGTGCTGGTTTTTCTGATCCTTAGCATCTGCATCGGAACCGTAAATGTTCCGCTTTCGGAGATTCCAAGGATACTGGGCAAAAATGGAGGCGACGATACCTATACGGATATCGTCATGGGTATCCGATTTCCCCGGGCGGCGGCAGCTGGCATCCTGGGCGGCGGCCTGGCCCTGTCCGGTTATCTGCTGCAGACCTTCTTCCATAACCCGATTGCGGGCCCATTTACCCTGGGAATCTCTTCCGGCGCGAAGCTGGTGGTAGCTCTGGTGATGGTGGCGGCTCTGGGAAATGCTTTTGTTTTAAGCTCCTGGGTCATGATCATCGCGGCCTTTGTGGGAGCCATGATCTGTATGGGCTTCGTGATTCTCATGTCGAAGGTGATGGATCAGATGTCCATGCTCATCGTCAGCGGTGTCATGATTGGCTATATCTGTTCGGCAGTGACGGACTTTGTCGTAACCTTCGCTGACGACGCGGACATCGTCAATCTGCACAATTGGTCCAAGGGAAGCTTTTCCGGCATGACCTGGGACAATGTGCTGATTATGGCCATCGTGGTGGGTATCACGGCTATCTGTGTCTTTCTCATGTCCAAGCCCATCAGTGCTTATCAGATGGGCGAGGCCTACGCAAAAAATATGGGTCTGAACGTGCAGGTGTTCCGGATTCTGCTGGTGCTGTTGTCCAGTGTCCTGTCCGCCTGCGTGACGGCCTTTGCGGGCCCGGTGTCCTTCGTGGGAATCGCGGTGCCGCACCTGGTCAAGAATTTATTCGGGACGGCGAAGCCCATCCTGATGATACCGGCCTGCTTCCTGGGCGGGGCGGCTTTCTGTCTGTTCTGCGATCTGCTGGCCCGGACCATGTTTGCCCCCACCGAATTGTCCATCAGTACGGTGACAGCAGTATTTGGCGCGCCGGTGGTCATCTATATTATGATTCACAGAAAGAAGGAGAGGGCTGAGTAGACATATGGATACGTATTATTTCTACACGGAAGGGCTGACGGTCGGCTACCACGGCATTCCCCTGATCAAAGATATTAAAATCAGCCTGAAAAAGGGCGAGATCCTGACCCTCATCGGACCCAATGGCGCAGGAAAGACTACGATTCTGAAAAGTATCATAAGACAGCTGGCTCCTTTAGGCGGCGTGGCGGTGCTGGACGGCAAGGCTATGGGGGATTTGAGCGGCAAGGAACTGTCTCAGAAGCTTTCGGTGGTGCTGACCGAGCGCATCCACCCGGAAATGATGACCTGCCGGGATGTGGTTTCCACAGGCCGCTATCCCTATACGGGAAAATTCGGCGTACTCTCCGGGGAGGACTGGGCCGTGGTGGACGAGGCCATGGATCTGGTGCATATCCATGAGCTGGCAGATCGGGATTATACGAAGACCAGTGACGGTCAGAAGCAGCGGGTCATGCTGGCCCGGGCGCTCTGCCAGCAGCCGGATATTATCGTTCTGGACGAGCCCACTTCGTTTCTGGATATCCGTTACAAACTGGAATTCCTTTCCATTATTCAAAATATGTCACGGACAAGAAATCTGTCTGTCATCATGTCCTTACATGAACTGGATCTGGCAGGCCGTATCTCCGATAAAATTGCCTGCGTGCGGGGCGATAAGGTGGATCGGTTCGGGACGCCAGAGGAGATTTTCACCGAAGGGTATATTCCGAAGCTGTATGGCATGACCGTGGGAAACTACGATGAGCTGACCGGCAACCTGGAGCTCCCGGCTGTGGATGGGGAGCCGCGGGTCTTTGTTATCGCCGGAAATGGCACGGGTACGGCGGTGTTCCGAAAGCTTCAGCGGGAGCGGATCCCCTTTGCGGCCGGGATCTTATGGGAAAATGATCTGGATTATCCGTCGGCGAAGGCGCTGGCAGTGCAGACGGTGAGGGTATCGGCTTTTCAGACGATCGGAGAGGAGCAGATTGCGGAGGCGAAACGGCTCATGGATGGCTGTGAACGGGTGGTTTGTACCGTGGAACTTCCTGAGACAGGCGCAGAGGCCGGGATGGCGGCAGGGCTGTGCGAGCTTAAGGAGTATGCGGCACGGCAGGGTAAATTAGAAGAAATATAGTAGAAAATCAGAAGAGAACGTGGAAAGTGATAACCTCGGTTTTACTGCAGAATCAGTGGAGGGATTACGGACCACGTTTTTTATGGGTGCAAGTATAAAGCTTTCATGATATAGAGCAGACTTTTAGCGGAAAAGTAAAGGCATTGTCGAATCGTTACGAAATCTGCTGGATGGAAATGATTTACAAAAACATTACAATATGCTATTCTTTAACTATCAGATTAATCTTTTGTATCACAGGGGCGCTTCTTCCCAATGATCCCATGATTTTTTTGACAAACAAGCTTCAAAAGCCCGTGCAAAATTCATTGCTCACCGGGTGTCTACACCTACAGAAGATAAGAAGGTTGAAAGTTCGAACCAATACAGCTAAAATAAAGGAGGATATGGCGTGACATATCAGGAGTTTTGCAGCAATTTTCTGACCCGGCTTACGGAAAAGAAGGATCTGGGAGTGAAGCCCGGCGAGATTCAGTTTTACCCGGAAGGCCTTTCAGATGGAGATGAGGGGTACGACGAGCAGTTTGTAAGGGAGACGAATCTGCGGTACAATCAGACGGAATCCGGCGTGCTGCTCGGCGATTATGTGACGGTTACCAAAGCAAAAAGCGAGAAGCTCTCACAGGTTTCCCGGTTTTCCCTGGAAGAGCTTTATGACCGGCAGGAGGAAGAGGGCTGGGACAGCGTCTGGCACTATGTGCAGGGCAGCATAAAAGCGGCAGGTGAGATGCTGGAGACCGGCGTGCTGGAACAGATGCAGAATTATGAGCTGATCAGGGACAAGCTGCTGATTCGGCCCACCTATTTCAGCGACTGCAGACGGGAACTCAAGGAGTATGTATATGAGCGGTACGGTGACATGGCTCTGGTACTCTATCTGACCGTGTATGACGGTGAAAATGGCCTGGGAACCATAAAGGTGCCCAGAACGACCGTGGACAGCTGGAGACTGCCCAGAAAGCGCGTCTGGAAGGACGCCATGCTGAACACCTACGTGACGGCACCGCCGCGCCTGTATCTGGATCCCATGGATTGTGTAGGCGCTCCCTATGAAAAGGGAGAATTCATGTCGGAAAACAGTGGAATTCAGATGCTCAGTCCGGAGCGCGCGCCGCTTCTGACCACCACCCGGAAGCTGAACGGAGCCATCGCCATGTTTTATCCGGGTGTGAAGGAACGGCTGGCCAAGCTGTCGGGCGGAAGCTATTATGTGGCGTTTACAAGTGTCCACGAGGCCTGCATTCATCCGGCCGGGAGTATTCTTCCCATCCGGATTCTGCGGAGCCTGAAGCATCTGAACCGCACCTGCGGCGAAGAGGAGCGGCTGTCACAGAAGGTATTCTTCTATAATGCGGAGGATGGGAGCTTTAAGACAGTCGAATTTTAAAAATGTGGTTTTATAGAACAGTTCTTTTATGGGAAATAATGAGGTACCGATATGGCGGAGAAGACGACGCTTTCTGCAAATGAGGCCTGGAAACGGCTTCTGGAGAAATACCCCATCGCAGAAGAGGTGGAGAAAAATGGTGTATACAGAATCAAGGCGGACCAGATCCGGGAATTTCGGGAGCCGCGCCTGATGGCCAAATGGGACAGCTCCGACGCACTGCCGGACGCCCTTCGGAAGCAGAAGCTGAATCTTTTGCCGGACAGTCGGACTTCCTATGTGATGGGAGAGTTCCTGCTGTATGAGCCGATTCCGGAGCTCCATGAGCCTGTGGCACGGATGACCCATGTGGACATGCCGGAGTACGAGTCCATCGATATCAATAACATCAGCTCAGAGGCCAACGCCATCCACGCGCTGACCCTGTCCGGGATTCTCGATGATTTTCTGGGGGACGGGCGAAATGACGCTACCTTTAATGGCCGCATGGGGACGGGCATCTTCGACTTCCGGGTTCATACGGTGCGGGGCGCGGCGCAGCAGATTCATGTGGAAAATGCCCAGTGCGAGATCGACGGCGGCTTTGAAAACGCCCGTTCCGTGGTGATTATGGAAGCCAAAAATGTGGTGCATTCCGATTTCCATGTGCGGCAGCTTTACTACCCGTACCGGCTGTGGCGGACGCGGGTGAAGAAGCCCATCCGGCTGGTCTTTTCTGTGTATTCCAATCTGATTTATCGACTGTTTGAGTACCGGTTTGCGGATCCGGAGGATTACTCGTCCATCGAGCTGGTGCAGGCGAAAAATTATTCCCTGCAGGATACACGGATCAGTCTGCGTGAACTCCGGGAGGTGCGGGAGCGGACAGTTATCCGGACAGACGATGACATGGATGATACGTCGGTTCCGTTTATCCAGGCCAACTCCATGGAGCGTATTATTTCTCTGTTGGAGAATCTGTACGGCAATCCCATGACGCCGGGGCAAATTGCGGAGCTGATGGATTTTGACCTGCGGCAGTCAGATTATTATTATAATGCGGGGCGGTATCTGGGGCTCTTCGAGAAGGAAAATGCGGACGGTCAGGTGCTGGTGCGGCTGACCGGGCTCGGTGAGAGGGTCTTTCGGATGAATTACAAGCCCCGGCAGCTGAAGCTGGTGGAGCTGATGCTGGAGCATCGGATTTTCGCGGAGTTTTTTGACATGGGCGCTAAGACGGGCCGGTATCCGGATAAGAAGGTCATCGGCCGGCGGATGCGGGAATTGCATGTCTGCAGCGAAGGGCAGATCGCCCGGCGGGCCAGCTCGGTGGAGCGGTGGCTGGAGTGGATTTTTAATCTGACCAGGTTGTAGGAGCATGTGGTTAGAATTAGAGTATACTAACTTACTTTGGAAATAGAACTACAGAGGAGGAATCAGAATCATGAAAAAATGGATGAACGGACTTCTGGCCTTTGTGCTGGCGTTCACACTGACGGCCTGCGGGGCTGTAGGAACGGTCGGCGACGGCGGAGATGCCGGACAGCGCGCAGAGGCGACGCAGACGGAGCAGAGCGCGGAGGCGCAGGAGGCAGACGAAGCCACCCTGACCGAGGACGGAACCTACACTACCAAGGAGGACGTGGCCGCCTACATCCACGCCTACGGCCACCTGCCAAATAACTTCATCACCAAGAAAGAAGCCGAAAAGCTGGGCTGGAGCGGCGGCTCCCTGGAGCCCTACGC
>CAKROP010000103.1 GCA_934373375.1 uncultured Anaerosacchariphilus sp. | reverse complement strand
ATTCTGCACAAACCATTGTACCAGTGTCTCTGTCATAATAAATTAATTTCCTTTCTTTCGCAGGAATGCAAGCAATGCATCCATTTCTTCATCTGTGCCCACGGTGATCCGCAGATAATTGTCAATTCGCGGGGACGCGAAATAACGCACATAGATGTCTTCTTTCTTTAGTTCCTCAAAGAGCTCCTTTGCAGGCCAGCTCTTATGTGTGGCAAAAATAAAGTTAGACTGAGAGTCCGGGAAGGTAAAGCCAAGATCCGTAAGCTCCTTCTTCACGCGTTCTCTTGTCGCCACAATTTTGCCCACAGTTTCTCTAAAATAAGCCTCATCCTTCACGGCAGCCGCGCCAAGCCTGATGCTCGGCAGATTCATTGTGTAGGAATTAAAGGAATATTTTACATCGTTCAGGTATTTGATAAGCTTGGGCTGTCCCACAGCGAAGCCAATCCGCATACCGGCCAGGGAACGGGACTTGGAAAAGGTCTGTACCACCAGCAGGTTATCATACTTGTCTACCAGCTCCATGGCGGAAGGACCGGCGAAATCCACATAAGCCTCGTCCACAATCACGATGCTGTCCGGGTTCCTGGAAATAATTTCCTCCACCTGGTCAAGTTCCATATAGATACCGGTGGGCGCATTGGGGTTCGGAAAAATAATGCCGCCGTTTTCCTTAAAATAATCCGCCTTCACAATCCGGAAATCTGCATCCAGAGCGGGGCGCTCATACTTGATTCCGAAGAGATCCGCCCAGACGCTGTAGAAGGAATAGCTGATGTCCGGGAACAGAATCGGCTTTTCCGAATTGAAAAATGTCTGGAACGCCATGGCAATCACATCGTCGGAACCTACACCAACGAAGATGCAGGACGGATCCTTATGATAATATTCTGCCAGCGCATTCACCAGTTCGGACACTGCCGGATCCGGATAGAGCCGCAGGCGGCCGGTATCCAGCTCCTCCAGGGCCTTCAGCACGCCCGGCGCGGGCGGATACGGGTTTTCATTGGTATTCAGTTTGATCATGCCCGGCCGGTTCGGCTGTTCGCCCGGTGTATAGGGAACGACTTTGCGGACATTTGCTTCCCATGCTTTCATAATCTGACTCCTCTTTTGCAATCTAAGAATATTCCTATCTTACAATAGACCTTTCTCTCTTACAACCCCTTTTTCAATTAAAAATACCGGTTTGTAAGACATTTTTGCCTGCCTGAGGCCATCCTCGCCCAGATCCTCCTCCCGGTTCAGATACCGGTAAGCCGCTCCCTCGTGAAGGGCGAACTGCTGGTTGATCACGGTGTAGGCTCCCTGCACCTCGGTCAGAGCCTTCTCAATATGGACAATCATGGTATCCTTCTTGTTGCCCGGCTCACCGATGGTGCAGGCTGCGATTTTGCCATTCACACGCAGCGCGCCGCCCCGGAATCCCAGCTCGTCGTATAACCGCAGCGCATTCTGCGCCACACAGATCTCTGCGTTCTTCTCCTCGTCCCCGTCGCAGCCGTTCTCATGCCGCCACGCCAGAACCATCTGGAAGCACTCCTCCACGTTGTCTTTGGTAATCGGCTCATAGGCCCAGTCCTCGTAGAGGCTCATGAATTTATTCACATGATTCTTCTTGCTGTGATACTTCTTGCCGGAGAGCTTCGCCAGCTTCTCGGTCTCGTAGACATAGTCGGCGTAATTCCTGTCATACTTGATCTCAAAGCGGCCCGGATACAGCTCCTCCAGTTTGGCAAAATCCTCTCCGGTAATATTGTGGAGCTGGAAAATTTCTCCATTTTCCCTGCAATGCTCCATCAGCGCGTCGATAGTCTTCTTCTTATCTCCCGGTCCCACCGGAAAGGTGTAAGAATAGACGCCGTCTACCTCGCCGAATATCAGATTGTCCTCCACAATGGCGAATCCCGTGTTATAAAACCGGGACCAGAGATAGATATTACCGAAGGTCATCTCACAGCTTCTGGTATCCGCGTGAGCCAGATACCGTTCCAGCAGTTCCCGGTCCTCCAGCTCCGGACGTTTCATTTTTAATTCCATAAATCTTTCCCTTTTATATCCTGTTTTTTTCTCTTAGTATTCCACTCATTTTTCCCGAATATCTATTCTATCGCAAAAAAGCGCGAAGTTCAAGTAACCCCGCGCTTTTTCTTTTGCTCAGATTTTACATGTTGTAGAGCTTCTCATAGACCCCGTGCATGGCCATCAGCTCCTCGTGGGTTCCTTCTTCCGCGATGCCGTCCTCGGTCAGAACCAGGATGCGCTCCGCGTTGCGAATCGTGGACAGGCGGTGGGCGATGACAAAGGTGGTCCGATCCTTCGCCAGGGTTTCCAGGGATTCCTGCACGATGCGCTCGCTCTCATTGTCCAGAGCGCTGGTGGCCTCATCGAAAATAAGGATGCGCGGATTCTTCAGGAATACTCTCGCGATGGAGAGCCGCTGCTTCTGACCGCCGGAGAGCTTCACGCCCCGCTGGCCGATATCTGTGTCATAGCCATCCGGCAGTTCCATAATGAAATCATGGGCATTGGCGTTTCTGGCCGCCTCAATCACTTCTTCCCGGGTGGCATCCGGCCTGCCGTAGAGAATGTTATCCATGACTGTTCCGGCAAAGAGATAGACGTCCTGCTGCACGATACCGATATTTTCACGCAGGCTCTGAAGGGTTACGTCGCGGACATCATTTCCGTCAATGCAGACACTTCCGCCGGTCACATCATAAAACCTGGGAATCAGGCTGCAAAGGGTCGTCTTTCCGCCGCCGGAAGAACCCACCAGAGCCACATAGCTGCCTGCCGGTACGTTAAGGCTCACATGATCCAGCACCTTCTCCGTGGCGTCCTCATACCGGAAGGATACATCCCGAAACTCCACCGTTCCACACACATCTGTAAGCGTCTTCGCGCCTTCCTTGTCCGCAATATCCGGCTCAATATCCATGATTTCCCGAAATCTGGTGTAGCCGGAATAACCATTCTGGAACTGTTCGGTAAAGTTAATGAGTTTCTTTACCGGCTCCGTAAAGTTTGCAATATATAAAAGGAATGTGATCAGATCCGGAATGGCCATATTGCCGTCTACAATCAGCCTGGAGCCGGCCAGTACTGCCACAATCGTCACAGCTGTCAGCATGGCGTTCAGTACCGACTGATAGGTTCCCATATAGAGATAGCTGCGGCGCTTGGTGGATAGAAAACGCTCATTGCCTTCCTTGAATTTTCGCATTTCTATGTCTTCATTGGCAAAGGATTTCACCACCCGGATACCGGACAGGTTGTCCTCAATCTGTCCGTTGATATCTGCCATCTTTACGCGGTTCTCCTTAAAGACCCGCTTCATCCGCTTGTTCAGATACAGGGCAAAGGCCAGGATAAAGGGCAGGAAGCATGCGGTGAGAATCGTCAGGCGCATATTGATATGCCCCAGAATCACCAGCGCTCCCACAATTTTAATCAGAGAGATAATGATATCTTCCGGTCCATGGTGCAGAAGCTCTGTAATGTCAAACAGATCATTGGTGACCCGGGACATGAGCTGACCCACCTTCTGGTTATCATAGAAGGTGAAGGCCAGCTTCTGATAATGCCCGAAAATGTCATTGCGCATCCCGTATTCCATACGTGCGCCCATCAGATGTCCCCAGTACGTGATATAAAAATTGCAGCCCAGCTCTACCAGAAGAAGTACCAGCATCAGCACGCTCAGCCGTACGATGGTCTGCCAGGCCGCGCCGCTCTCCTCATAAATGACGGTACCGGTAATATACCGGACGATCAACGGCATAGCCAGCGTTACACTGGCACCCAGAGTGGCGAAGAACAGGTCTAACGCTAAAAGACCCTTATAGGGTCCATAATAAGAAAAAATGCTTACCTTTTTGTTGTTTGTTTTACTCATATTCTACCTAATTTAAGGGCGCCACGCGGACGCCCTTAGCCTTGCTTATGAAAATAATTTCTCGTTGTATACGCCGTCCGCAATCAGCTTCTTGAAAGAATCCACTACAGACTGCTTATCCTCTTTGTATGTAACTCCGAACCATTTGTCCTTGGTCTCCAGCACGCGGACGGTTGCCTTGCCGCTCTTCAGCAGCTCATCAATGATACCCGGCAGCAGATACTCCGCTTTGATATCGCCCGGCTTCACATTCTTCAGAAATTCAGCAAATCCGGTCTCTACCACGTCCAGGAACTCCGGGGTCAGACCCCACATGTTCATGGATACATAGCTGTCCGCATCTACCGGAACCAGCTTGTCGCCCTCGCCCGGTACGGCTGCGCCGCCCTCGTACTTCACGATGCCGCCTGTCTCTACCACATCAGTCAGGAAGCCGTCCTTAACCTGGCAGATGCCGCGGGTAACCGCTCCATTATCACTCAGGGTATTGCCCAGGATGAAGCCTGCCATACAGAAATCAAATTTTCCGGTATCCTCATGATCTGCTACCAGATAATCATGTACCTTTACGAACGCTTCTTTTCCGTAGTAATCGTCCGCGTTGATAACGACAAACGGCTCCTCCAGAAGTCCTTTGCAGCTTAAGACTGCCTGGCCGGTTCCCCAGGGCTTGGTACGTCCTTCCGGTACAGAAAAACCTTCCGGCAGATTGTCGATGGCCTGGAACGCGTACTCGACCTCGGTGATCTTCTCGATACGGTTACCGATGATCTCTTTGAAATCCTTCTCCAGATCCTTACGGATGATGAATACGACTTTATTGAATCCTGCCTCCAGAGCGTCATGGATGGAATAATCCATGATGATCTCTCCGCTGGGTCCTACCGGCTCCAGCTGCTTGATACCGCCGCCAAAACGGCTTCCGATTCCGGCTGCCATAACAACCAGTGCTGTTTTCTTCATTGTGATATCCTCCCTATGATTTTCTCCCTATTTATACGCTTTTCATCGCATTGATGATATGCAGTACACTCTCCTCGCAGAGCTCGTCGGTCAAAGCCTCCACCATAACACGGAGCAGCGGTTCTGTTCCGCTCTTTCTGACCAGAACGCGTCCCTCGGTCCCCAGACGGTCCTCCACCTCTTTGATGGCCTTCTGCACATCCGGATGGTTCAGAGTCGCGTCCATATCCTGTACCCGCAGGTTCTGCAGAAGCTGCGGATAAATCTTCACTTCGCCTGCCAGAGTACCCAGCGAAGCCTTCTTCTCCAGCATGACCTCCATGATCTTCAGGGAAGTCAGAATGCCGTCGCCGGTGGTCGCGTGCTTGCTGAAAATGATGTGTCCGGACTGCTCGCCGCCCAGCTGATAGCCGTTTTTGGACATATTCTCATAGACATATTTGTCACCGACTGCTGTCTTCTCATAACGCAGTCCCACCTGATCGCAGGCCTTGTAAAGTCCCAGATTGGACATAACGGTGGTAACGATGGTATTGCCCTTCAGCGCGCCCTGCTCCATCATGTACTTTCCGCACACATAAAGAATCCGGTCGCCGTCCACCACTTCGCCGTTCTCGTCTACCGCGATGCAGCGATCCGCGTCACCGTCGTAAGCGAAGCCCACGTCCAGTCCCTGCTCCTTCACAAATTTCTGCAGGATCTCGATGTGCGTGGAACCACAGTTCGTATTGATGTTGGTACCGTCCGGCTCGTTGTTGATCACATAGGTCTTGGCTCCCAGGGCGTCAAATACGCTCTTGGCGATGGCGGAAGAGCTGCCGTTGGAGCAGTCCAGGCCCACCCGGATGTTCTTAAAGGAACGGGTCGGCAGAGAAATCAGATAACCGATATAGCGGTTTCTTCCTGCCGCAAAATCGATGGTTCTTCCGATGTCCTCTCTGGTGGCCAGCGGGCGCTCCTCGGTCCTGCCGTCAATATACGCCTCAATCTTCTCCTCTACCTCGGCCTCCAGCTTGTGACCCTGGCCGTTGATAACCTTGATTCCATTATCATAGAACGGATTGTGGCTGGCAGAAATCATGATACCGCAGTCAAAGCCCTCGGTCCGTACCACATAGGATACGCTGGGGGTGGTCGTCACGTGTAACAGGTACGCGTCCGCGCCGGAGGCTGTGATGCCTGCTGCCAGGGCGTACTCAAACATATAACTGCTTCTTCTTGTATCTTTACCGATCACAATCTTCGCCTTGTGATCTCTTCCATAATACCATCCCAGGTATCTTCCTACCTTAAATGCGTGTTCTACGGTCAGTTTTACATTGGCCTCTCCGCGAAAGCCGTCGGTTCCAAAATACTTTCCCATATTCTACTCCTTTTTTCACTGTCAGTTGTGCAGACGAAGGATCCGTTTGCCTGAAAATGAGCGCACTGCGCCCGCTGAGTGATGCTTTGCCCTTATTATATCAAAATCTGGCAAATACACAAGGTTTATTTTATTTCAGCCTTTTCCCAGGCTCCCCGGCGGTGCGATCCGGCAGCAGTCGGTCAGCTCCCGGACACATTCCAGATAGGTTTCCAGATTCTGAGCCTTTTTGATTTTCTTGCTGTACTTCTCCGCATGCTCGAAGAGGTGGCTCTGATAAAACCAGAGCTCTTTTACCTTATATAAGACGTTCCGGTCGCCGATATCCAACGCCCGGTAGCCGTCCACCAGACGCTGCTGAAATTCCCGGAATTTTTCCCGACGGGTTTTCTCATCCCATCTTGAATCCCCGCCCCGCAAGGTAACCGGAAGTCCCGGATTCAGGATGATGCCGCGCCCCAGCATTACGCATTCCTCCTGCGGGAATTCTTTCTCGAACTCCGCGATCTGTTTTTCCGTAAATAAGTCTCCATTATAGCAGAGAGGCGCTTTACTCTTCTCCAGAGCGCAGCGGAAGACTTCTTTCCGAGGCGTATTTTTATAATAATCAGCCTGTAATCTCGGATGGATAATCAGCTCATAGAGCGGATAGCGGTTATAGACAGCTAACAGCTTTTCAAACTCTTCGTCCGCTTCCATGCCGATGCGGGTCTTCACCGACAGCTTCATTTCCCCGGGAAGGCCCTTGAAAACCATGTCCAGAAATCGTTCCAATTCCTCCGGGGATGCCAGAAAGCCTGCGCCCTTGCCCCGGGTGACTACGGTTTTGGACGGGCAGCCCAGGTTCAGGTTGATTTCCTGATACCCCATTTCCTGCAGGGTCTCAGTTAGCTCCAGAAAGCCTTCTGCATGGTTCGTCAGAATCTGCGGCACCACGTGCAGTCCCTCATTGTGCTGTGACAGCACCTCGTTTCGCTCCTTGGTTTTCATGCTGCGCTTCTCATGCGGCTCCAGAAATGGGGTAAAATATTTGTCCAGCGGGCCGTAGACGGC
>CAKROP010000102.1 GCA_934373375.1 uncultured Anaerosacchariphilus sp. | reverse complement strand
CCTTCGCAAAATCGCCGCTCATCAGGGTCTCGTCCGTATTCAGGAACAGATAACCGTCCACACCCGGCGCGTCCTTATAGGTACGGCACACATAAGCGTTCTCATCGGCCACCTGGCCCTCCACCATAACCTCCAGAATCCGGTCCGTCATGGCGTCGGCCTTGTCAAAGGCAATCTCCTGCTGCAGCTCCATAAGCTCGGCTCTCCGATCCTCCTTCACTTCCTCCGGAATCTGATCGGGCATACCCGCCGCCGGGGTATCCTCCTCCGGAGAATAGGTAAAGACGCCTAACCGGTCAAACTCGCAGTCATCCACGAAACGCATCAGCTCCTCATGATCCTCCTGGGTTTCTCCCGGAAAGCCGGTAATCAGGGTCGTACGCAGACAGATATCCGGAATTTCCTCCCGGAGCCGTCCAATGATGTCTCGCAAATCCGACTGGGTGGTTCTTCTTCCCATACGCCTGAGAATCCGATCGGACGCATGCTGGATGGGCAGATCCAGATAATGACAGATCTTCGGCTCTTCCTTCATAACCTGTATCAGTTCTTCTGTAATCTCCTCCGGATAACAGTACAGCACACGAATCCACTGGATGCCGCCAATTTCAGCCAGCTTCTTTAAAAGCTCCGGCAGCTTCTTCTCACCGTAAATATCTTTTCCGTAAAGGGTCGTCTCCTGGGCCACCAGAATCAGTTCTTTGACGCCACCCTCCGCAAGCTCCCGTGCCTCCTTTAAAAGCTGCTCCATGGGAACGCTGCGGTAGTTGCCGCGCACCTTCGGGATGATACAGTAGGTACAGTGCTTATCGCAGCCCTCTGCAATCTTCAGGTACGCATAGTGGCCGCCGGTGGTCAGGGTTCTTGCGCCCTCCTGTTCCGGTACCAGTCGGTCAATGTCCTCAAAATGAAGCTCCTTCTGACCCTCCAGCACCTTCTCTACGGTTTCCACGATGGCGTCGTAGGTGGTGGTTCCGAGAACCGCGTCTACCTCCGGAATCTCGTCTACGATTTCCTGCTTGTAACGCTGAGCCAAACAGCCGGTCACAATCAGGGCCTTACAGCTGCCGGATTTGCGGTACTCCGCCATCTCCAGAATCGTGTTGATGCTTTCTTCCTTGGCGTCATTGATAAAGCAGCAGGTATTGATGACAATTACATCTGCCTCTGTCTCATCGTCAGTGAAGGAAAAGCCTTTTTTACCCAGAAGACCAATCATCACCTCGGAATCCACAAGATTTTTATCACAGCCAAGGGATACAAATAAAATTTTCATAAATCATTCTCTTTCATTATATTTATTATTTCTCATACTGCAAGAATATTGCAGCACAATTAACAAAAGCTTTACATTGCACGTTGTGCAATGTACGCTTCGCGATGCACAGAGATTATGCAAATGCATAATCTCGCGCTGGCTAACTCGGGATTTTGGCATAATATACCAAAACACCTCGCGGGACAGTATGCGTGAACAGCTATCTCATAATACTATGATTGTTTTTCCCGCTGGGGCAGCTGCGCCAGCACAATTGCCGCGAACATCAGTACGCACCCAAGCGCCTCGCGACCGCTCAGGGTCTGATGCAGAATCAAAAGTCCCGCCAGCACAGATACCACTGACTCCAGGCTCATGATCAGGGACGCCACCGTCGGATTCAGACCCTTCTGGCCCACGATCTGCAGGGTGTAACCCACGCCGCTGGACAGAAGTCCCGCATAGAGAATGGACTGCCACGCCATCAGGATATCTGAGATATCCGGCTGCTCCAGCACCAGCATTCCGATACCTGCCACGATGCCGCAGACAAAGAACTGAATGCAGGACATCTTCACGCCGTCCACATAGGGCGTAAACTGGTCAATGATCAGAATATGCGCCGCAAACAGGAACGCGCAGATAAACACCAGAATATCTCCGGTTCCAATCCGCAGGCTCTCTGTAATACAGAGGCAGTAAAGGCCGCCCACGGCCAGAATTACGCCAATCCACACATTGATCCCACAGCGCTTTCCAAAAAATATCCCCGCAATGGGCACCAGCACGATGTAGCAGGCCGTGATAAAACCGGCCTTTCCCACGGTTGTAAACAGGATGCCGTACTGCTGAAAGGCGCTGGCAAAGCAGAGGGCCAGACCGCAGAGAATACCGCCCCTTATCAGGATCTTCCGATTCTCCGGCTTCTTCTCCTCCAGCCGCGCTTCCTCACTCTTCTGACGGTCCATAAAGGCAATCACCGGCAGAAGCGCCGCCCCACCGATAAAGGAGCGGGTACATAAAAAGGTAAAGGGGCCCACATAATCCATGCCGACGCTCTGCGCCACGAAAGCGGTTCCCCAGATCACTGCCGTCAGAAGCAACAGCAGTGAATGCTGAATCTGTGTCTTGCTCATCTTATCTTATCCTTCGTCAAAGCGCAGGGTGGACAGAATCATCTGCTCCGCCTGCCCGATTTTTTCATAATCTCCTACCGTGCAGTCCATCTGGACCGTATACAGGATATCATTATAGCGGAAAATATAGACGTCGCAGGTACGCTCCGTATCCGCCGTTCCCTCCGCATAGCTGACCCATACAGCCGGGTATTCCCCCTCGCCCACGGTCACATCCTCCACGGTACACTCCTCATCACTTTCCAGTACCACCTGGTCGGCAGCATCCTCGGTGGAAGCCGCATCGGATCGTTCCACCCGGACAAAGGCCGGAACGCCTTCCTCCAGCGCCTGAAAGGTCAGGCTGTCCGCTGATGTTTCTACCGAAAAGGTTTCCGCGTCGTAAGCCAGGGAGAAATCCCCGATACCCCGGACTCTTGTATACCGGACGGTCTTCGGCTCCTCGCCTTCCATCACCGTTACTTCTTCCTGTCCCAGCACGGTTCCCGGCGCGGTCTCAAGGCCTAATTCAGCCTCCTTTTCTTCTTCTGTCTGGCTGACCGCAGGCTGATCTGCGACCTCTACGTGAGGCACGGAAACTTCCGCGTCCTTCCGACCACAGGCGCTTAAGGAAAACGCTGCCAGGATGAGAAGTCCCGTCCATGCTGTCTTACGCAAGCATCTCACCTACAATCTTGTTCACCAGAGAACCGTCTGCCTTGCCCTTTACCTTCGGCATCAGCTCCTTCATGATCTTGCCCTTATCCTTGCCTGTAGGATTCTCGATGCCAAGGCCTGCGATTACTTCCTGAATCACAGCGCGGATGGCGTCCTCGCTCATCTCTTCCGGCGCGAACTCGGAAAGCACAGCCAGACGTGCCTTGCACTGGTCGATGATGTCAGTACGGTCCGCGGGAGCCAGATCCATGGTCTCCTTGGTCTGCTTGATCTCCTTCTTTACCACCTCGAACTCTTCCTCCGGAGTCAGGTCCGCACGCTTGTCAATGGCTTTATTCTTCAGTGCGGCAAGCAGCATGGACAGGGTTTCTTTTCTGTCTTTGTCCTTGTTCTTCATGGCCTTTACCATCTCGGCACGAATTTCATCAATTTTGCTCATTTCAATTTCCTCCTCGTTAAATATCTGTATCTGTACAAACCCCATGATACAAAATGGGCGCAGATACGCTATTTACCATTGTAAGCGTATCCCGCCCATTTTTCAAGCCTAACTATAAAAATCATCCTTGCGTAAATTCCACATGATTCCCGTCCGTAAGACAGATCACATTTCCATTGCTGGTCAGATAGACGTCGGTGCCCAGCCAGTTCAGGGTCCGCTTCACCTTGCCGGAGATCCACCATTCATTTCTGCAGGTGACCACTGCGGCAACCGGCCTTACCGCTTCCAGAAAGGCAATCGTGTTCTTTTCCTTGATACCATGATGGGGCACCTTCAGAACCGTATGATGCAGGTTCAGATCCGTCCGCTCCATCAGCTCGGTCAGGCGCTCCTGCTCGCTGTCTCCAGTGAAGAGAAAGCTCTGGGTGCCGTAGCGCAGACTGAGCACCAGCGACAGGTCGTTGTCATTTCCATCATAATCCTTCTCTTCCGGCGGATAGATGATAAAGGACGCCTTGCCCAGGCTGCGGCGTTCCACATCAGTGATGCGCATGGCTGTGATCCCATTACGGACAAGCGCCTCCCGATACTCCCGGAACTGCTTTTTCTCCACCGTATAATCCGGCTCCAGCACCCGCTTTACGTGCATAGCGTCCAGGATCTTGTCCGCGCCACCCACGTGATCCTTGTCAAAATGGGTGATAATCAGATAATCCAGGGTATCGATTCCATGATCTGCAAAATAATCCAGCAGCACATCTGCCTGGTCATCAAAGCTGGTGTCAATGAGCATCCGGCAGCCTGACTGTTCCACCAGAATCGCGTCGCTCTTGCCCACATCGAAGAAAGTGACCTGCAGCTCGTCAGCCGACAGCTCCGATTCCGCCGCTTTTCCATTTCCGTCTGGTCCGTCCGGCTCGTGGTGATCGAAGCCCACCAGACACAGCACCAGCAGCAGAACCGTCAAAAGCAGGACGGTAACCGGCAGCCAGTCTCGTTCTCTTTTCTTCTTCAAGGCATGCATCTCTTTTCTTTTCAGGATTTTTGTGGTATACTCTCGTTGCAGATTTTTATTCCATGGTTCAGACTCGCATTTTGTTTGGAATCCTGTCTGCGATAACTTATCTGCGATGAAAATGTAAGATTTATTATCATTATATCACAAATTTCACAACATTACGAAAGGAATTTATAATATTATGAAAAAAATCACAAGTTTCACCATCAATCACCTGCTGCTTCAGCCCGGCATCTACGTATCCCGCAAGGATCCGGTGGGCGGCACGGTCGTCACTACCTTTGATCTGCGTCTCACCAGCCCCAACGAGGAGCCGGTCATGAACACCGCTGAGATGCACACCATTGAGCATCTGGCAGCCACCTTCTTACGCAACCATAAGGACTACAGCTCCAAAACGGTCTACTTCGGCCCCATGGGCTGCCGCACCGGTTTTTATCTGCTGCTGACCGGCGATTATGAGTCCAGGGACATCGTTCCGCTGATGATTGAAATGTGGGAGTTCATCCGGGATTTCGAGGGCGACGTGCCCGGAGCAAGCGCCCGCGACTGCGGCAACTATCTGGATATGAATCTGCCCATGGCGAAGTATCTGGCAAAGCGGTATCTGGAAAATGTGCTCTATGATATCAAAGAGGACAGGCTGGTATATCCGGAATAAACCAAGCCTTAAAATAATGTATAAAAAAACGGACAGTGCTCTGGTTGTACCGACCTCCAATTGTTAGATTTCCAACTTTGAAGGTCACTTCATCTTCCACAGTGCTATCCGTTTTCTTTATTTTTATTTTTGTTTTTATATCTTATGTTTTTAAGAATACTCTACAGATACACATTCCGCACTATCGGCATGAATTTTTTATGCAATAGGAAATTCCTATGGAATCCCCTATTACATAAAAAATATTATCGCACTGCGGCGGAATGGAATGATGTCGCTAAAGCGACCCGCCGCAGGCGGAGAATCCTGCTTTGCAGGATTCTTTCTTATGTATATCTGTCTTATCATCCATTTACAGCAGCGCCCGCAGCTCCTCATGCAGCTTCCCATTGGTCGCCACAATGCCGCCCGGTTCCACCGGATTTACTTCTGAGCCGTCGTAGCGGGTAATTTTGCCGCCCGCCTCGGTGAGAATCAGCATTCCCGCCGCGAAATCCCAGGGCTGCAGTCTTGCCTCAAAGTAACCGCCGATGCGTCCGGCCGCCGTGTAGGCCAGATCCATGGCTGCCGAGCCTGTCCGCCGGATATCCTCGCATTTTTCAAACACTCGCTGGAAGCAGGCAAAATTCTGGGGCGCCAGCTCCTTCTGATAAGGCGCCGTACCGATGGATATAATCGTTCCGCCAAGTGTCTCCGTATCCGTCACATGGATGGGACGGCCATTTACAAAGCTGCCTTTCCCCTTTTCCGCGTAAAACATTTCCTCCCGGAAGGGATCATAAATGACGCCCAGGATAATTTCACCCTTGCTGTAAAGTCCCAGAGACACCGTGCTGTGCTGATAATCATGCACCAGATTCGTCGTACCGTCGATGGGATCCAGAATCCAGAAGGTGTCGCCCTTCATAGCGTGAAGCCCATCCTCCTCACCAAGGAATTCGACCTCCGGCGCCAGCTCGCCCAGCTTCTCCTGCAGGAAATTCTGAATGTTGGTATCCACCTGGGTCACATAATCCGCCAGGCCCTTTACCTTCACATGGCCCGCCATATCCCGGTTTTCCACAAACTGCCTGGTCTCACGGACCAGCTGCATCACTTCATTGATATCCACGCTCATCGTTTTCCTTCCTCCTGCTTTCCGAATTCTCTTAAAATCTCATGGAATTGGTTTCCACATTTTTCCATTTCATTCAAAACCACATCGATCTTCTGCCCGTCCAGAAACCAATTGTCCCGACTGATCTCCCGGGTCACTGTCGGACAGACCAGGAACTCGGTTTCCGGGAAGCATACTTTATAATACAGCAGTGCCCGGCGTGCATGGCAGGCCTGAGGACAGAGAATTGCCTTCTTGATGGAGAGACCGAGGCTTTCCGTCACCCTCCGGGAGTAAATGGCGTTTTCATAGGTATAAGTCGCCTCTTTCTCTTTCAGAATGGCCGTCTCCGGAACACCCTCCCGCATCAGAATATCATGCAGGAAATCCCATTCTGTCTGTGCCTCATAGCCGGGAATCCGGCATCGCCCCACCGGCTTGCTGAAGCGGCCCGAAGGAAGTACGCAGGGCGCATAGCCATCCAGATACAATTTTGCCGCCGTCACCGCAATACCGCCCTGATCGCCGCCAGGGATGAAAATAATATCCGCCCGCTCCGGCTCATTTTCCACAAAGATAAAATCCGTAATATCTTCTACAAAACCCACGGTGCAGTACCCGTCCCTTCCGTTCTATTCTGCATTTAAATGGTAACACAGCCGCCTTATTTTTTCAAAATACCGCTTTCCTGCACCTTTGCAATCGCCTTCTCAATCACCGGAACCGGATGCACCAGCGCCATCCGCACATAGCCCTCGCCCAGATCGCCAAAGGCGCTGCCCGGGGTCACGATCATGCCGGTCTTCTCCATCAATTCCATCGTAAAAGCCGCGCTGTCTGTATAGCCTTCCGGCAGGGGAGCCCACACAAACATAGTACCCTGGCTGTCCGGCACGTTCCATCCGATGGAGCGAAGGCCGCCGCAGAGAGCCTTATTTCTCCGCTCATACTCGGCGCACTGCTCCTTTACGGAATCCTGAGGACCGGTCAGGGCTGCCACCGCCGCCATCTGAATGGGCAGGAAGATACCGT
>CAKROP010000101.1 GCA_934373375.1 uncultured Anaerosacchariphilus sp. | reverse complement strand
CCAGATAATGTACGGTATTATTTTCAATATGATGAAGCTTTCCGTATACGCTGGAATTGGACGGCTCCAGACCCAGAACATAATCTCCGGACGCCATGGACTTCCATTCCATAAAATACGGAAGATTCTTCTGGTTGAACTCAATGGTCAGACCGATGTTCAGCTCATGATTGGCTACCAGCACCATGGTGTCCAGCTTATCGTCGGACTGCATATCATGGATGAACACGTACTCGCACTCATTGTCAATGGGTGTCTCCAGCTTGTTCCATCGTTCTACGTGCTTCTCAGAAAATTCTTCTCTGCCAACCACCCTTTTGGAGGGTACGTAGAGCTCACAGTTTTCATTCAGGAACGGATAGCCCACATTGCAGTGATACAGGAGCATCAGCGGCTCCGGCCGGAACGCCTGATTTTCAATCTCATCCGTTACCGTAATACTATTTTCTCCCAGAACACTTTCTATCCTTCTGCGAAGAACCATATTCTCACCAAACAGCTCTGCCTCCCGCATCTCGCCGGAAATCACCAGCTTGCAGGTCTCGCCCTCGGTAATCACATCTGTACATACATGCTCGGCCGGTGTGGTACGCATACGGCCGTGCATCGGATAATCCTTTCCGTCTACGGTGCAGGGAGCACAGATATTTTCCAGGCCACAGGTGAAGAACAATCCACCCATGATGCTTCGAAGCGCTTCCTCTCCGTTGGTGTCATACTGATTTCTTCCTTCCAGCCCGGGCTTCGCAAGGAATGTCATGTTCATGCCCTTATAGGAAAAATCCGTAATGTCCAGCGCCTTATCCGCTGCGGAATGGAAGAAAATGTCGCCGCATTTTGCTTCGATGGCGTTCATGTGCTCCGCGCGTCCCTCTTTATAAACAATCGGACGGGCGTATACCATCTGCTGCAGGCTTCCGCAATATTTCATCAGCTTCTTATCCATTGCTGTCATCCTCTCAACCGCTTACTCAAGATTTGCGTGATATCTCCAAAGACTCTTCATATCAATCTTGCGCTCGTCAATAATCATCTTCGCAACCACATCTCCGAAAAGCAGAAGGCTCTGCTCAAACAGGGATGTCATAGGCTGTACAGAGTCAATCTCGTCCTCCAGATAATTCTTGGTTCTCACCGGAATACGAACCATGAACTCGCACAGGTCTTTCATCTCGCTGTTGGGATTGGAACCGATATGTACGATTTTGGCGCCGATTCCATGTGCCTTCTTCGCAATTCCCCGCGGAAACAGGGAACCGCCGCTTCCGGATCCCACAATCAGAAGATCCTTATCGGTGATAGCCGGCTCGGTGATTTCTCCCACATAGTGGGTTTTGATTCCCAGATGCGCCAGTCTCTTGCAGATAGCCTGCAGGGAAAGAAGCACTCTTCCGACTCCTACGAAGTATACCTGATCCGCTTCCAGAACCGCCTGTACAAATTTTTCAACGGTTTCCGGTTCTACGGCTCCCAGAGCCTTGTCCAGCTCACCCAGGACTGATTTTACGGTTTCGTTATAATTATCACTGTAATATCCCATCTTTATGACCTCTTGCTGTTAATCTCATCTTCCATGGCCTTCAGCTTCTTCAGGCTTCCGGTCTGGTCATCCTTCTTGATACAGGTGCTTCCCGCTACGAAGATATCCGCTTCGCCGGACATTCCGTAGGTGGAAATGTTCTCCGGTGAAATTCTTCCGTCCAGAATCACTCTGGTATCCAGCCCTCTGGCGGTAATCATTTCATGTAAATCATGAATCTTCTTTGCTGAGTAAGCTGTCTGTGCCTCGCCTTTCACCTGGGCAAAGCCCGGATTAATCAGCATCAGAAGCACTGCGTCGCATTTATCAAGGATGTACTCCAGCTCATACAGCGGCGTCGCCGGCTTCAGAGCCACACCAGCGCGGATCCCCTTGCTGTGAATGTAATTCAGCATGCCGTCCACGTGGTCACAGGTTTCTATGTGAAATACAATCTGAGAAGCGCCTGCCTCAATCAGTTCATCGATAAAGAACTGCGGCTCTGTTACCATTACATGCGCTTCAAACTCCAGATTGGTTTTCTTTCGAAGCTGCTTTACAGTATCAAGACCCAGCGGCATACTCGGGCTGAAATGTCCGTCCAGAATATCTACATGAATCATCTCCAGTCCGGCTTCTTCTACCATCCGGCACTGCTGTTCCAGGTTACACATATCCAGCGTAATCATGGACGGAGAGATATGACAGGATTTTGCCCAAATTTTCTCGTTCATTTTTCCTTTTCTCCTACATCTTGTATATTAGTGCATTGCCCTTACTAACTTTATATGAACAAATTATACATCATTCTCATCATTTGTCAATCCGGCAATTCCAATTTTTATGTTTTACACAAAAGCTGTTTTCTTTTTTGTATAAATTACACAAAAAAGGAGAAGTCTGCTGATTCATTCTCCCATCAGCATTCTTCTCCTTTGTACATTGACTTTATTTTAACATTTAATCCAGCATTTCGCCTTCAAAGGTCTTGTTTACCGCATTGCATACAGCGCCGAGAACCGGCATTTTTTCCATGAATTTTACCTTTTTCACCAGCGTCCGTACCTTTTTGTTGGCAAACTTCCGTTCATTGATGATGTCTTCCAACCGCCTCAGGTACTTTTCCTGCCAGTAGATGCTGTCCATTCCCAGCAGGATCATCTCGAAGTTCATGATATTCTGCACACTGATGATCGCACAGGACAGATCATTGATAATCTCCTGCATAATCCGGTCTGCTTCCGGATTCTCCATTTGGCAAAATTCCCGGTACGGAATCTTCCTGCCAAAGGCGGCCTCTATCTTTTCCTGCACTCTGTCAGAACCGATGTAAGCCTCCAGGCAGCCGATATTGCCGCAGACACATTTCCGGCCATGATGGTTGATGGAAAGGTGACCCATCTCCGGAGGATAACCGGAATTACTCTGATATCTGTGTCCATTGGTCATGATACCGCTTCCGACACCCTTTTCAATACCCAGCACCAGCACGTCCTGATATCCCTGCCCGTTTCCGTAGAGCTGTTCCACCAGCGCTGCGCTCTGGACATCATGATCCAGGAACACCGGAATTCCATAGCGCTTCTGGATAGGCTCTGCCACATCCAGATTCTGTATTCCGTGAAAATAACCCGGATTGATAATCCGGCCCTTCTTCACATCTACCGGTCCCGGCGTCGCCACTCCGATGGCAATGATCTTCTCTTCCCGCTCCAGCAGGCGATCCAGCAGACGGTAGGCAATCTCCATGATTTCCTCTCCGCCCGACCATTCCCGTTCTACCCGCTCGTAGGCAATGATATTCATGTTCAAATCACAGATCGCCGCCTCCAGGCAGCCGCGGCCGAACAGAATCCCTATGTATTTCGGAGCTTCCGAACTAATCTCCAGCTTTACAGGCGTTCTGCCCAGCTTTGCCTTCGTCGTCACTGTCGCTTCTCTTAAGTATCCCTGCTCAATCAGCTCATTGACAATCGCTGAAATCGCCGTTTTGGTCAGATGCACCTCTCTTGCCAGTTCGATTCTGGAAGCGCATTTCCCCGTAGCGATCAGTTGGAGTACCAGACCTCGGTTTCGTTTTTTCAGATAATCTTTATTTACACCTAGTCTAGCCATAGTATTTATCAGTTCTCTGCGAGAAACTTCTCAACCTTCTCTCTGGTAGGCAGAGATGAGATCGCTCCTTTCTCCTGTACGGAAAGAGATCCGCTCACATTGCCGTATTTTACTGCCTCCTGCAACAGTTCAGCGTTCAACTGATCCACAGAAGCTACGCCATGGTTCAGGACGCAGGAAAGGAAACCGCCCCAGAACGCGTCTCCGGCTCCTGTGGTGTCTGCCACGTGGGATACCTTGAAGCCCGGAACCACATAGGACTTTCCGTCGTAGAAGACCTCTGCGCCATCGCCACCCAGGGTCAGGACTGCCGCTGCAATATCATATTCCTTCATGACATTCAAAAGGTTGTCATGTCCCCCTACCATGTCAATCTCCTCATCGGAGAGCTTCAGGAAATCCACGTATTTCAGAATGGAAAGCACCTTCTCGGTGCAGGCCCTCTTGTCATCCTTCCACATCAGATTCCGGTAATTGATGTCAAAGCCTACCAGCTTGCCCAGCTCTTTCGCTCTGGCCATGGCATACTCGGTAGCCTCCACCGCCGGTCCGGCAGAAAGGCTGCAGGAGCCCGCCTGTACAATACGGCAGTCCTTCAGATCCTCGTCCCGGATCTCGCTCTTGTCCAGCAGCATATCCGCGCCGGGCTTTCTTGCAAAGGTAAAGCTTCTGTCATTATGCTCGTTCAGAGACACAAACGCCATGGTCGTAGTGGCTTCATCTGTCATCTCCGGCGCCAGAGGCTCCACGTTGTTCTCTCTTAAGGTTTTCAGCAGAAACTTTCCGAAATCGTCATTTCCCACCTTACAATACATACCTGCCTTCAGACCGTTCCTTGCCGCACTGATTGCCACATTTGCGGGCGCGCCGCCTGCGTTACGAATGTAGCTTCCTTCTTCCTGGCCGGGAAGAAAATCAATTACCATCTCACCAATTGTAATAAAATCCATACTTCCTCCTACTTTCCCACGTCCTGTCCTGAACGCTGATTTTAGAATTTTTCATAAGAAAATCATATCAACAAACGTGGAAAAGTTCAATCCCTGTTTTGCATTTCACACTTTCTCCTTTGTACTTCCATCCAGATTCTGCCCGCTGCCAGAAGGCTTATAAGCAGCAGAAACAGATAGATTTCCACCGGCGTCTCATCCCCGGTCGGCGCGGCCTGGGCACTGGTCGGAGCGCCTGGGACTCCTGCATGTTCTTCCGGTTGTCTCGTATTCTGAATCGTCAGGCTTAATTTTATCAGCTCTGTATTTTTCCCTGCATAAGTAATGGTAAACGGCTGTTTCTCCTCTGAAAGCAGATACCCATCCGGAGCTGTCATCTCCTTCACATAATAGCTGCCAAAGGGCAGATCTGCTGCGAAAACAAGGGTGCCGTCCACGTCTGTAACGCCTGTTTCCAGAAGCGTGTCCGCCGTGAGAAGACAGGTGCCGTCCGCCCGATTAACGGATTCTGCCGTATACAGGCCGATTTCTGCTCCCGCCAGGGCTTTGCCGTCGGCGGCATCTGTTTTATGCACAGTCACTTCACTCCTCTGACGGGGATTGATCCAGCGGACACTTCCCTGCCGCGCATCCACCGTACTGGTGTAGCCGTCCCGGTAGGCAAGGGTGAAGAGAATCGGCTTTTTATCACGCACATAGCCTTCCGCTGTCTTCAGCTCCCGAATCTCATACTGGCCCAGATAAAGTTCTCTGAACTCCAGCATGCCACTCTTATCTGTAACGCCCCGGGCCTCCTGCTTTTCAGAGCGTACACCCGTCAGCACCTGCTCACCCTTCCGGAAGCAAATTCCCGTGACGCCGTCCGGATGTTCAATGTCCTCCGCCGCATAGACCGCGAATTCCACCTGACCCAGACCCTTTTCCCGATATCCAAAGGTCGAACGCAGCCACTGGCCCACATGCTGCGCCGGTGTCCAGCTTTCCAGAATTTCTCCGTCCTTTTGCAGATGCACATCGCCGGTCACAAAGGGATTTTCCAGGACAATGCGCCCCGTCTCCGGCACTGAGGCCGGGTTCAGATGGCCGTCCTCCGTCACACCGCCCGGCGCATCCGGAATCCGAAACTCCACTTTCGCTCCCTCCGGCTCCCGCAGTTCCACATTACCGCTCTCTGTATAGCTCTCTGTAAATTTCACCAGATAGCCCTCCCGCGGCAGCTTTTCTGTGATGGTGTAACACTTATCCACAGAGAGCCCCCGGATGGTATACCCGTTATCCACTCTGGTCATCCAGGTTTCCACAGGCTCTCCCTTCTCATCCGTAATCTCCAGGCAGGCGTCCGCCAGTTCGTTATGGGTCAGATCGTCCTGCAGGCGGATCGTGAGCTTCGTCGGGGCATTTTCCACAAAATCACTGAAATTCAGGTAATGAACGGAATCATCGTCCTTGTCCTTCGCCACGTCATAGAGAATCTCCTTCGTGCTGCTGTAGTAGCCGTCCGGCGCTTTTGTCTCCCGGATGCGGTAGAGACCGATGGGAACATCTGTCACAAAGCGCGCCAGCCCGTCCGCTCCGGACAGGGCCGTCTCCACCTCCGTTCCCTCCCGGTAAATCAGCTCACCAAAGATATTACGGACGTCCTCTGCCGCGTACAGGGTAAAGGCGGCGCCGGATACCGGAATCCGTTCTTCTCCGTCCACACCGTATTTTTCTGCCAGCATGCCGATCCGGCGGGGAGCATCCGGATCCTTATCCGGATCTTTACCCGGTTTTTCGATCTCCTGTTTCGGATTCTCAAACCGTACGGAAACGCTGTCTCCCAGATCCACCGTCTGCGTACACATTCCCGGATCCCGGTAATAGCCAGCCGGAGCCTTCACCTCCACGACGCGGTAGCTTCCCGCCGGAAGTCCGGTTACCTGCACCTTGCCATCCTGCCCGGTCCGCAGCACAAGCGCTGCCTCCGTACCATCCGGCAGCATGCGTTCTGCTTTCACCAGCTCGCCCTTTCCTTCCGGCACATCTATGGTAAAATACTGCATGGCTCCGGTTTTCTTCTGTTCCGCATACTGTTCCAGCACCAATGCGTCCTTTTCAAAAAGCACCCCCTCCTGGCCGTCCGGATAGCCGATTTGCTCCTTCGCCTGAAGCACATATTCCGCTCCCGGAAGTCCCATAATCTCATATATCGGGGTCTCAATCCGGTTGCCATTTTCATCGATTTCTTTTTCCGTTCCCACCGGAACCGGTCCCTCCTTCGTAATTTCCAGAACACCGGCTTCCGGCTTCAGGAACAGGCTCACCACCTGGAGCTTTCCCGTATCCAGTACGGTAAAGGCCACATCCTTTTTCCCGTTATTCGAAGCATACTGCTTGGACAGCTCCAGACTGTCTGTCTTGTCCGTTACATAGCCGTCCTTCAGCAGGAATCCTTCTTCATAGCCCGACGGAGTCACCAGTTCCCTTACCCGGTAGGTTTTTCCCCGCTCCAGCTTCCGGATAATCGGATTGTTTTTTGAAACAGTCGTGAATGTTTCCACAACGGACTCATTTTCATCCAAAAGCTGCAGAGTCGCGCCGGTCAGCTCGTTTTCCGTAAACCAGTCCATCAAGTTAATCTGTACGCGGATCGGGTCATTTTTCACCACGCCCTTCAGGCTGATGGTTTCCCGCTGATCCGCCCGGTAGGAAGCGTCCACGTTGATGCGCATGGAGCTGCCAGCGTAT